>JAYVNF010000308.1:0-12928 GCA_043758575.1 Rhodoferax sp. | reverse complement strand
GGTTTTTTTCTTGAAAAAGCTGAACATGGGTGCCGTTCTTAGAATGGCCCATTCTATGAAACACACCAAGCACTGCATCGCACAAAGCTATTCCCGTCTGGCGTTGCTGCTGGGCCTATGCGCCAGCGCCCTTGCTGCAGCGGCCCAGGAGGCGCCGGCCGCGCCTGGGCAAGCTGCCGTCAGCGTGCGCCAATACACGCTGAAAAACGGCATGACGCTGATTGTCCGGCCCGACCACCGCGCTCCCACTGCTGTGCACATGCTGTGGGTGCGCGTGGGTTCCATGGACGAGGTGGATGGCACCAGTGGCGTGGCCCATGTGCTGGAGCACATGATGTTCAAGGGTACGCCCACGGTCAAGGCGGGGGACTTCTCGCGCCAGGTGGCGGCCCTGGGCGGGCGTGAGAACGCCTTTACCAGCAAGGACTACACCGGCTTTTACCAGCAGATTCCCACGCAGTGGCTGGAGCAGGTGATGCAGTTGGAAGCCGACCGCTTTGCCCACAACCAGTGGAGCGATGCGGAGTTTGCCAAGGAGCTGGAGGTGGTGAAAGAAGAGCGCCGGCTGCGCACCGAGGACAATCCCGCAGCCCTGCTGGGCGAGGCGCTGAATGCGGTGGCCTACACGGCCTCACCTTACCGCCGCCCCATCGTGGGCTGGATGAATGACCTGGAGGCCATGACGCCGGATGACGCCCGCGCTTTCTTCCAGCGCTGGTACACCCCGGCCAACGCCGCCGTGGTGGTGGCCGGCGACGTGGAGCCGGACGCGGTCTATGCCCTGGCGCAAAAATACTATGGCGCCATAGCGGGCCATGCCGTGCCGGTGCGCAAGCCGCGCGCCGAGCCCGAGCAGGGTGGCCTGCGCCGGTTGGACTTCAAGGCCCCGGCCGAGCAGGCCAGCGTCACCCTGGCCTTCAAGATCCCTTCGTTCAGCCCCGCCGCCCTGGACAGCGAAGCCGATGCTGCCAGCAACGACGCGCTGGCGCTGACCATGCTGGCCGCCGTGCTCAGCGGCTATGACAACGCCCGCCTGGACCGGGCCCTGACCCAGGCGGCGGACCATGTGGCTGACAGCGCCGGTGCCCATTGCGGCCTGGGCGCGCGTGGGCCGTCCCTGTGCGTGCTGTACGGCGTGCCAGCGGCCGGCAAGAGCGCCGCCCAGGTGGAGGCCGCCCTGCGCGCCCAACTGACCCTGGTGGCCAGGGAAGGCGTGCAGGCGGCCGAGCTGCAGCGGGTGAAAAACCAGTGGCTTGCCGGCGAGGTCTACAAGCAGGACAGCGTCTTCAACCAGGCCCGCAGCCTGGGCAGCAACTGGGCCACCGGTTTCCCGGTTGATTCAGACGAAAAACTGATCGCCCGTTTGCGCACGGTGACGGCCGCGCAGGTGCAGGCGGTGGCGTCCCGGTATTTCGGTGACGACGCGCTGACCGTGGCCACCTTGCTTCCCCAGCCGCTGGACACGGTACGCCGGGTCCGCCCCGCACTTGCCGGCTTGCGCCACTAAGGATCTTTATGCATTCCCAAGCTCTGCCTGTTCCCGGTCTGATGTGGGCACGTCTGCTGCGCAACGGCCTGGCCCTGTTGTGCGTTGCCAGCGCCAGCCACGCCGCCATACCGATTGCGCACTGGACGCAGGCAACCGGTGCCCAGGTCTACCTGGTGCAAAGCCCGGCCATCGCCATGGTGGATGTGCAAATCGACTTTGATGCCGGTGGCCGGCGCGATCCCGCAGACAAGCCCGGTCTGGCCAATCTGATGGCATCCGGCACCGCCTATGGCGTGAAGGCCAGGGACGCAGAGCCCGCCTTGGACGAAAACGCCTTGAGTGACGCCTGGGCCGATTTGGGTGCCAGCTTTGGCGGCAGTGCCGGCAGTGACCGCATGAGCTTTGGCTTGCGCTCGCTGACCTACCCGGACCTGCTGGAAAAGGCCACCGCTTTGGCGGCACGCCAACTGGGCGATGCCGCCTTTCCCGATGCGCCCTGGTTGCGCGACCGCCCCAAGCTGATTGCCAGCTTGAAAGAGGCCAATACCCGGCCAGCCACCTTGGCGGCCCGCGCCTTTGGCCGTGCCGTCTATGGCGACCACCCCTATGGCGCCGAGAGCACCGAGCAGAGCCTGGGCCGCATCAGTGCCGCCGACCTGCGCGCCCTGCATGCGCAGGCGCTCAGGTCGTGCAGCGCCAAGGTCAGCATCGTCGGCGCCCTGAACCAGACCCAGGCCGATGCCCTGGTGCGCACGCTGTTGGCCTACCTGCCCAGCAGCGGCTGTGCGGCGCTGCCCCCGGTGCCCGAAGTGGCGGCCCTGGCTGCCCCGCACGAGGAACATATCGCCTTTGCCTCGGCCCAGGCCCATGTGCTGGTCGGCCAGCCCGGCTTTAAACGCAATGCGCCGGACTACTTCGCGCTCACCGTGGGCAACCACATACTGGGCGGCGGTGGCTTTAGCTCGCGCCTGACCGAGGAGGTGCGCGAGAAGCGTGGCCTGACCTATGGCGTCTACAGCGGCTTCGCGCCTGGCTTGCATGCCGGCGCTTTCACAATAGGCCTGCAGACCCGCCCGGACCAGGCCGAGCAGGCGCTGGCGCTGGTGCGTGAGGTGTTGGCCAAGTTTGTGGAACAGGGGCCCACAGACAAAGAATTGCAGGCCGCCAAGGACAATCTGGTGGGCGGCTTTGCCCTGCGCCTGGACAGCAACCGCAAGCTGCTGGACAACGTGGCCAATATCGCCTGGAACGGTTTGCCGCTGGACTACCTGGAGACCTGGACGGCGCAGGTCAACCGGCTCACGGTGGACGATATTCGGGCAGCTTTTGGGCGTACGCTGCAGCCGCAAAACATGGTGACGGTGGTGCTGGGCGGAACGTAGCAGGGGCCTTCAAAGCTCCAGCAGACCGTGGCGGATGGCGGATGGCGGATTTGAGCAGACCGGCAACGTTGTGCACACCCAGCTTGCGCATGATGTTTTCCCGGTGCACTTCTACAGTGCCCTTGGCAATCGACAGTTTCACGCCAATTTCTGCAGAGGTCAGGCCCTCAGCGATCAACGCCAGTACCTCGGTTTGGCGCTTGCCCAAGCCGATGGGTGGCTGCTGGCTGGCGCTTGCACTCTCGGTTGTGCGTGGTGGCAGGGGTCTGTGACCGCTAAGTGCTGCGCTGGGCTGCATGCGGGCCATCAGTTTGTTGCGAATGCGTGCGCGCGCCACCGGTAGACAGAAGGGGAGCGCCATGTAGTCGGCTGCCTGCAGGTTTGGCGCCAAGGCTTCCTGCGCTTCGTCCTGCATGGCGGTGATGAAAATGATGGGAATGTCTTGCGTTACTGGACTCTGTTTGAGTTTGCGGCACAGCTCCAGGCCACTGGTGTCTGGTAGTACGGTGTCCAGCAACACCAGGTCCGGCAGCGGGTTGTGTTGGGCAAGGGCCATCGCATCGCGGCCGTTATTGGCGATCTTGATGCGGTACTCGGAGTTGAGCATTTCCGAAATGGCTCGCAGCATCGTGAACGACTCGTTCACGATGAGGATTAAGGGCCAGGACTTCATGCCAATGCTGCACATTGGTGCAAAGGCTGCGGGCTATTTTTCATAGTTCTTGTTCTTCTCAAGTTCTTGCTTCACCGAGCAAACGACTATGGTGTTGGATCCGTTGCTGCCGGTCAAACGACGCAGTGCCGGCGCGAACAATTGAATATTTCAGGGCTGTCCGTGGCGCTACCTGCCATGCTGCCAATGAGACAGCCGGGGAGCGCTTGCCGCAGAGGCCCGGCCCGAAGCAGATGCCCCTTAGGGAGTGACTGTGACCAACACAGTGTCAGAGTAAGTTCCTGCATGTACGTTCTGAAGCGCTGGTATGCGACCGTACAAAGTGAAATTTGCGCATTTGGTTTCGTGGGCTTGCAAGGGGCCCACTTTTTGCGTCGGCCCATGCGTCTCGTCCCAATTCAGGGTGCGAGCGGAGTCACCATAAATGCCGTAGCGCAGTACGTTTACATTGCTCGCCATTTTGCGGTCACTAGACAACCCATGGGCACTGCTCCCCAGACTCAGTGCCACGCTGGGTGCAACACTTGCCGCAGGGTCCAGATTGGTGCAACTCACTTCGACCGAACCCACACCATCGGTGGGACTGGAGTTGGAAGGATCGTAATTGGGAAACTTCAACGCGGAACCATTGATCATGCAGCTTGTGGCAGCCCGCAAATCGCCACCATGCAGGACAAAGGCCAGGGCAATCCAGACAAGGCGAAGAGCTTTGAAGGGTTTAGGGGTTGGGTTCACAAACAAGGTCTCCTGGCATTGAGAAGACAAGCTCCTGCGAGTCCGGCACCACCAGTGCAAAACTGCAATTGCGTGCTGCGCTGGCGACCTGTCCATGGTATTCACCTGGGCTTATGTCTTCCATGTAAAACTGACCCGCTCGCCCCACCTGGAATTGCAGTGGTGCTTGCCCGCTGCGATGCAGCGTTACGACCAAGTTATCAGCGGTAACGGTGTCCGCACCGTTGCGCACGCGCAGTACGCCTGCCAGCGCGTGCACCTGGCGTAGCCCGAAGTTGACGCGCACGCCGCTGCGATAGGCGGGCTTGACGGCATAGTTGTCGCTGCCCATCACATACTGCAAGGGAACATCCTGATCGTTCAGGGCGATCTGCGATTGAGAATAGGAGCCCAGGTAAGGGCTGATGACCTGACCTTCTGCGTTGCTGACGCCAATTTCCTGGCTGTTGGCCAGAACATGCACGCCAGCCACAGGAGAACCCATTTGCACAATCGCAAAGCTGTCACTGATTTGTCGTGAAGCGCCCCAGGCGCGGCCGGCAAAGGCGATGGAGCCAGCTGCTGCCAATTCATGGTAGTCGGCTTGGCCGCCTTGGGCGGGCAATGTGTTGGACTCAATCGTCAGACTGAGCACTGGTAGATTCCATTGGGCAAAGCCGTTGAAACGGTCAGTGTTTTGCGGCTGGGATCCGGTCCAGCCCACACGGTAGCCAAAGCCCTCGCCCAGGGGAATGTCACTTTGCAGCTGGGTGTACAGGTTTTGTTGACCAGCCTCGTCTCCGCTGGCGGTGACCGAGGCGCTGAACTTGTTGCCAAAGCGGTAGAACCAGCCCACGAACAAGGATGTGTTGGGCTGTACGCCGTCGTCGCTGCGTTGCAGCGTGGCATACAGCGAACTGGCAGCACTCAGGTTGTGGAAGTAACTCAGGCTGGTCAGGAGGGTGTCCCCCTGCGAATGCGTCTGTGTCAGCGTATGGTTCAAGCTCAGAGTGCTGCCCACTCCCGCATACCAGGCGTCCATTCGACCAGCGAGAGTTGAAAGCGTATGGGTCGGGTGTCTGAATTGCCAATGCTCACCACAGCCGAGCGCGTACCGGGCGCAAACTGCAAGCTGATGGGTGAAATCGAAAACTCTGCAGCAGTCGCGGGCAATGTGAAAAAAAGGGCCACGCACCACACCAGGATGGCTCCTGCAAGAGCCATCCCGGAAAGTGCCTTCTGACGGTAAGCAATAGGGCACTGCATGGGGCAATCAGGGTGTCAATATGATGGCGAATCTGCTCGAATACGGACCTGCCTGTGCGACCTGAAGATCGGCGGCCCGGATGGTACCGGTCAGGTCAAACGAGATCGGGGTTACGCCACTGCCAAAACCGTTACCAAGCGTAGCGGGAGTGGCCCACGTCAGTAGTGCCGGCAACGTGCCAACGGTAGACGTGCCGGGCGCCAACTGTCCGGTGTAGCCCGAATCGTGACCATCGATTTGAATGGCGCTGGCGGGAGTGCCATTGGTGCAGCGGTAGCTGATCGGAAGGGTTCGTACGATGTCGGCTGTGGTGCTGGGGTCAATGTTTCCCATGCCAAATCGATACAGTGAGGTTGCGAATTTGCAAATACTTTGTACTTCGACGGACACGATCACATGCGTGGTGTCCGCCACTGCGTTGCCAGCAAATGCCAGCGTGCCGGCGCACGCTGCAGCGAGAACGAGCTTTTGGGTTAGTTTCATTGAATTTTCCTTAGAAGATTGGGGTGTAGCCATGGGTGCGCCGAATCGAATGCACCCCGCGTTCATTCATTCGTACGCGGCCCGAGTGTCTCCCTGTGGGGCGCTGTGGACCATATGGCGTTTGCCATATTCAGCAGGCGTTTACAACGCAGGACGGTTGAAAATCTGGCTTTTGAAAAGGCACTAAGCTATGCCCATGAGCACCAAAGCCACCAAAAAAGCCTCCCCCTCCAGTAAACCCAAACGCATCCACAAACCGCGTGCCGTGCAAAGCCACGAAGTCCGCATCATTGGCGGCCTGTGGAAGCGCACCAAACTCAAGGTGTCCGACAAGCCGGGCCTGCGCCCCACGCCGGACCGGGTGCGCGAAACCCTGTTCAACTGGCTGGGCCAGGACCTCAGCGGCTGGCGCTGCATAGACGCCTTTGCCGGCACCGGCGTGCTGGGATTTGAAGCAGCATCACGGGGTGCCACCAACGTGGTGCTGGTGGAGTCGGATTCCGCCTTGGTGGCGCAGCTGCAAAAAACCAAGGACCAGCTGGCCGCCACGGCGGTGCAGTTGCAGCGCGGTGACGGTGTGGCCTCGATTCGCCAGGCTGCGCTGGCCAGCTGCGACCTGATTTTTCTGGACCCGCCCTTTGATGCGCCGATTCTGGAAATTGCGCTCAATGCCAGCAGCAAGGCGCTGGCGCCCACGGGCTGGATTTACCTGGAAGGTCCGACCAAGTGGACCGATGAGCTGTTGGCGCCTATGGGCCTGGTGGTACACAAATACCTCAAGGCTGGCGCCGTGCACGCGCACCTGCTGCGTCTGGCCTGAACCGCCAGCCCTGCGCCGCCCTGTTTACCCCACCGTGTTTGGAGTTCCGCCGTGGACAAGACCTCTACCAAGACCGATACCAAGGCTGATGCCAAGTTGGTCATCGCCATTTTTCCAGGCACTTTTGACCCCATCACCCTGGGCCACCAGGACCTGATCCAGCGCAGCGCGGGCCTGTTCTCAACGGTGATCGTGGCGGTGGCAGCGGCCCACCACAAGAAGACCCTGTTCACGCTGGACGAGCGGCTGGAGACGGTGCGCACGGTGTTTGCGTCACTGGCCAACGTGCGGGTGGAATCGTTTTCCGGTCTGGTGCGCGACTTTGCGGTAGCGCAAGGCGCCAGCGTCATGGTGCGCGGTGTGCGCTCGGTCACCGACTTTGATTACGAGGCCCAGCTGGCCGGCATGAACCGGGCCCTGGCGCCGGATGTGGACACGGTTTTTCTCACGCCCGATGCGCGCTACCAGTTCATCAGCAGCACCCTGGTGCGCGAAATTGCCACACTCAAAGGTGATGTGCGGCAGTTCGTGGCGCCGCAGGTATTGGAGCGGCTGGCGGTCAAACTGGCATAGGCCCGTTGCACGCCCTGCGCCTGGCACTGCCTGCGCGCGGTGTGCGGGTAGCCGCTACTTCAGGATGTTTCGGGTGGTGTTGGCCAGGGGCGCTGTGCACCGCGCAAGATCTCAAAGGCGCGGCTGAGCTGCAGCACGCCCAGGTCATCAAAGCGCCGCCCGGCAATCTGCAGGCCTATGGGCAGGCCAGCGTGGCTGTAGCCGCAGTTGATGCTGGCGGCAGGTTGCTCCGACATATTGAAGGGAACCGTGAAGGCAATGTGTTCCAGTGGTCGCAAAGGATCATTGGTGGGCGAGGGCAGCTCGGCATCAAAAGCCAGCACTGGCGCGGTGGGCGAGATCACATAGTCAAAGGCATTGCAGGCCGCCACGGTGGCCACACGGGTGGCGTGGAACTGGGCCATGGCCTGGAACACTGCGGAGCCGGACATATCGGCAGCACTATCGGCCCAGGCGCGGATATAGGGCAGCACACTGGCCCGGCGTGCCTCTGGCAGGGCAGCCAGGTCCAGGTGCGAGCGCATGCGCCAGGCGTGGTCCATGCCGTCCAGCATCTGGCGCGTCAAAAACGCCGGCATGGGGGTGACGATGGCGCCCGCATCCTCCAGCAACTGGGCCGCGCGCAGCACGGCGGACTGCACTTCTGCATCCACCGGCAGGCCGCAGCCGGCATCCAGCAGCAGGCCTATGCGAACACCCTGCAACTGGTGCAATGGGGTGTCCCAGTTGTCCCAGTCGATGGCCGCAAACGGCAGGCTCATGCTGTCGCGCGCGTCGGGCCAGCACATAGCTTGCATCATCAGGGCCGCATCCCCCACACAGCGGGTCATGGGGCCAGCGGCGCGGCCGGTAAAGGGTGGATCAATGGGTATGCGCCCAAGGCTTGGCTTGAGGCTGTAGATGCCACACCAGCTGGCCGGCAGCCGCAGCGAGCCACCAATATCGGTGCCCACATGCAAGGGCCCATAGCCGGCAGCAGCGGCGGCCGCAGCACCGGCACTGGAGCCGCCCGGTGTCTTGCGCAGGTCCCAGGGGTTGCGTGCCAGCGCGTGGAAACTGGAGACGCCAGAGGACAACATGCCGTAGTCGGGCATGGTGGTCTTGCACAGCAGCACGGTGCCGGCCTCGCGCAGGCGGGCGGCGGGCGGTGCGTCGCTCAGCGCGGGTGCACCGTCGGTGGCGCGCGTGCCCAGTGGCATGGGGTCACCTTGGGTGGCGATGTTGTCTTTGAGCGTGAGAGGTACGCCGTCCACTGCACTCAGGGGTTGCTTGTTCAACCAGCGCATTTCGGACGCACGGGCGCTTTCCAGGGTCTGCTCGGGGCGCAGCAAATAGCTGGCGCAGAGATGCGGCTCCCAGCGTTCGATTTGCTGCAGGGCAGAACGCGCCACCTCCACCGGAGACAGCGCGCGGCAGCGGTAGGCCGCCACCAGTGCCGCTGCGCTCCATTCGTGCAGGGGCAAGGATTGCTCGGTGGCGATGCTCATGTTCTTGGTAGGTGTTTGATGCGGTGACGCGAGCATTATCGAACAGCTGGCGATAATCGGGGCATGCAAACGAGAACCCCATGGCACTGATCATCACCGACGAGTGCATCAATTGCGATGTCTGCGAACCCGAGTGCCCGAATGAGGCGATTTTTCTCGGGCCCGAGATTTACGAGATTGACCCGCACAAATGCACCGAATGCGTGGGCCATTTTGATGAGCCCCAGTGCGTGCAGGTGTGCCCGGTGGCCTGCATACCGGTGAGCCCGCTGCATGTGGAGGACCAGGAGACGCTGTGGCAAAAGTACCGGCGCCTGCAGGCCGCAGCCACGCCAGCCAAAGCGCTTGTCCCGGCCACGTCAGCCACTTCGGTGCAACCGGACTGAGCCGGTCGCCGACAACTGGCCAAGGCCTTGCTACCCAGGGTTTGTTGCTCAGGGCTTGCTGCGTTTGGGTTTTGCCTTGGGCGGCGTTGGGGCCTCCACCGTGGCGGTGAATACGCCGGGTGGCTGTACCTTCACGCTACGCAGGCCGTTGCTCTTTTTGCCCGCTTTGGGTTCCTTGCTTTTCTTGGTGTTTGCTTTGTCGTGGGCAGCGGCAGTGCGGGCCAGGGCTGCCTGCTCGGCTTTGGCACGGGCCAGCGCCAGGGTTTCGTCCTTGTGGCGTGAGGCCTCCATCTCCCGGGCCAGGGCCTTGTCCTGCACCAGCGCTTGTTGGGCCGAAGTGCGCTGGGCTTCGGTGCGGGGGTCGTCGGTTTGCACGACACGGGCGTCGGCGCACGGAGTCTGGCTGTAGCTGTTGCCACATCGGTACACGGTTTGCGCGGCAGCAGCGCTGCAACCGAGCAACAGGGCCAGGCAACTGGGGGCAATGTTGGTAAAACTCTTCATGGTTTTTTCCTTTGGATGGTGGAGGGGGAAACGGTTTGCTACGGGGGCCCTTTGTCCTCGGTCAGCGCCACCGCGGCGGCTGCGGGCAACACCACAGCGGGCACAGCCGCAGCGGCGGTCACGGTGGTGGGTGGGGTGGGCTTGGGGAGCTTGGGGCGGGGTGGCTTGCTGGTGTGGATCAGCATGGTGGCCTTGTCCATCTCACCGTTGAGCAAATGCGGCACCGCCTTGAGTGCGCGGTCTATGGTTTGCTCGATGGCAATGCGGTGGTCGGCCGAGGGTTTTTTGAGCACCCAGCTCACCACCTCGGATTTGATGCCAGGATGGCCCACGCCCAGGCGCAGGCGCCAGTAGTCGGGCGAGCCCAGCTGGGCATGGATGTCGCGCAGGCCGTTGTGCCCGGCGTGGCTGCCGCCCAACTTGAGCTTGGCTTCCCCGGGTGGCACATCCAACTCGTCGTGCGCCACCAGGATTTCCGAAGGCAGGATTTTGAAGAAACGCGCCAGCGCCGCCACCGACTTGCCCGACAGGTTCATAAAGGTCTGCGGCTGCAGCAGCCACACGCTGTGGCCGCCCACCGTGGTGCGTGCCACACAACCGTGGTAGCTGCGGTCCATCACCAAGGGGGTCTTGAGTTCACGGGCCAGCGCGTCTATCCACCAGAAACCGGCGTTGTGGCGGGTGGACTCGTATTCCGGGCCGGGATTACCCAGGCCAACAAACAGTTTGATCATGCGGGAATGGTAGAGGAAATGGCGCCTGGCACAAACGGCCGCACCAATGACAACGGCCCACCGAAGTGGGCCGTTGTCAGCAGGCGCAAAAGAAGCGAATTACTTCTTGGCGGCAGGCTTGGCAGCAGGTGCGGCCTTGGCTGCCGGAGCGGCCTTGGCAGCGGGCTTGCCACCCTTGGCTGGTGCAGCGGCAGCTGCGTCGGCAGCCGGGGCTTCCGGTGCAGCACCGGCGATAGCCACCACAGACACCACCACGGGGTTGTTCTTGCCGTGGGTCACTGCCGTCACGCCCTTGGGCATGGCGACGTCGGCCAGGTGCAGGGACTTGCCCTTCTTCAGGCCAGACAGGTCGACCTTGATGAACTCAGGCAGATCGGTGGGCAGGCACAGCACTTCGATTTCGGTCATCACGTGGTTGGCAATGCAACCGTCGGTCTTGACGGCCGGAGACAGATCGTCACCGAAGAAGTGCAATGGCACCTTCATGTGCAGCTTGGTGGAGGCGTCCACGCGCTGGAAGTCGATGTGCAGAATCAGCTGCTTGTAGGGGTGCATTTGCACGTCACGCAGCAACACCTTGTGTTCGGTACCATTCAGGTCCATGTCCAGCACGGAGGCGTGGAAGGCTTCCTTCTTGATGGCATGCCACAGCGCGTTGTGATCGATTTCGATCAGCGTGGTATCCACGTTGCTGCCGTAAACAATGCCAGGTGTGCGACCGGTATTGCGGAGACGGCGGCTCGCACCCGTGCCCTGCTTAGCGCGCTCAAAAGCGACAAATTTCATAACTTACTCCTGTTGGAATCCACCGCGACCAGTGCGACTCCGGTTTAATAAAAACGCCGTCTGCACTGTGCAGCGGCGTTTGCTTTTTGCCTGGACCGGCAAGCCTTTTGCGAGGCGCTGCAAGAACCTTAGAAAAGGTTCTCCTGGTCCGAGAACAAACTCATGACCGACTCACCCTTGGCAATGCGCTGAATCGTTTCGGCGATCAGCGGAGCCACGGAGAGTTGGCGAATCTTGGTGCACTGCGCGGCGGCCGTGCTCAGGGGGATGGTGTTGGTCACCACCACTTCATCGAGTGCGTCGCCATTGGCAATGCGTTCAATAGCCGGACCCGAGAAGATCGGGTGCGTGCAATAGGCGTAAACCTTTTTGGCGCCACGTGCCTTGAGCACCTCGGCGGCCTTCACCAGGGTGCCGGCGGTATCAATCATGTCGTCCATGATGTCGCAGTTGCGGCCTTCAATCTCACCGATCACGTGCATCACTTCCGACACATTGGCCTTCGGGCGGCGCTTGTCGATGATGGCCAGATCGCAGTTGAGCTGCTTGGCCAGGGCGCGCGCGCGCACCACGCCACCGACGTCGGGCGAGACCACGATCAGGTCTTCGTAGTTCTTCTGACGCAGATCGCCCAGCAGCACGGGCGACGCGTAGATGTTGTCTACCGGAATGTCAAAAAAGCCCTGGATCTGGTCGGCGTGCAAGTCCATGGTCAAGACGCTAGCCACACCCACGGCCTGCAGCATGTTGGCGACCACCTTGGCGGTAATGGGCACGCGGGTGGAGCGCGGGCGGCGATCCTGGCGGGCATAGCCGAAGTAGGGGATGACGGCGCAGATGCGTTCGGCCGATGCGCGCTTGAGCGCATCCACCATGATCAGCAGTTCCATAAGGTTTTCGTTGGTGGGGGCGCAGGTGCTTTGCACCACGAACACATCACGGGCCCGCACGTTCTGGTTGATCTCGACTGTGACCTCGCCATCAGAGAAACGGCCCACAGTGGCCGCGCCCAGGGAAATGCCCAGGTGTTCGGCAATCGACGAAGCCATGCCAGGATTGGCATTGCCAGTGAATACCAGGAAGTCGGGAGGTGTAGGTGCCTGCATGCAAAATCCAGCGAAAAGGATTGGGTTTAATTCGTAACTTTGCGCATTCTGTCGCGGACACCGGTCCGGCAACAGATTTGGCAGGGGAGGAAGGATTCGAACCTTCGCATGCTGGAATCAAAATCCAGTGCCTTAACCAACTTGGCGACTCCCCTACACAGGTTGCTAGCGAACGCTAGCAACCGCTAAACCGTCATTTTGCCGTCGCTGGATGCCCAACCCGCAAGCGGGTGAACATCCAAACTACTGCACAGCCTGAGCTGCATGGCATCGGGTGCTTTCAACACGCCACCTGTACCATCTACCGCATGCAAGCAGTGCGCAAACACCGCGCTTCCTGAGCCGGTCATCCGACCGTTGAGCCCCTGGGATGCAAGCCAATCCAAGGCCTGCTTCACACCGGGGCACAACTTCTGGGCTACGGCTTGCAAGTCGTTTTGTCCAAAGGACAGTGCGTCTGCAGCGAAGCCTGTGATTATAGCAGGCAAAGAATCGCGTTTTAGATCCGGATCAGACAAAATCAA
>JAYVNF010000307.1:0-4288 GCA_043758575.1 Rhodoferax sp. | reverse complement strand
TCGCAGAGATCAACGCATCGCCAGTGGTCTTTCGCTGGAACAAGTTTGACCTCGGCGTGACCTAATATGTATTTGTTTTAACGGAACGAACTACTAGTCGTTGAGAAACGAGAAGCTGATGGTGGCAGCATCCTCACCGCTGAAGGAACTCCCCAAAGCGATCTCCCCCTTGCCATGCAGGGGGCAGCCATCGCGCCGCAACGACACCACCGAATCGGTTTCCCGAAAGCGCACCCAGGTGCCGTAGCTGCTCTTGTCGCGCAGGCTGAAGACGCCGTTCTTCCATTCGATGGTGGCGTGCACTCGGGAGACGCGCGGGTCGGCCACCACCAGGCTGCAGCTTTCGTCCCGACCCAGGAAGATGGGCAGCTCATCCTTGCGCACCAGAATCTCTGAATCAAGAAACCGCAGGTGCAGGCGCTGGTCCGAGGGTTGCGACTCCATAAAGGGCAGTTCGGTCAGCGGTGCTTCCATGGTCAGGAAGGCGGTCACCACATCGTCCTGCCATTCCAGGCGCTGCGCCAGGCAAGCGCTGGCGCGCCCAGGGATGGTGACCGCGCCCAGCGGGCGCAGGCGAAACCGCTGCGGCTCGAACACGGCATCGACCGCCGCCTCGTCCACCAAAACCTGGTCCGGGCCAGCCAGGTCACACAGGCCCGAGGCCACGTTGACGGCATCGCCAAAACATTCGTTGCTACGTTGCATCACCGGGCCAAAGGCCAGCCCTACCTTGATGCGCATCTGCAGCTCTGCCGGATAGCACGCCAGATTGCTGGCATGCGCACGCTGCAGGGCAACCGCCGCTTCCAGCGCGGTTTCGGTGTGCACAAAGGTCATCAGCACGCCGTCGCCCATGACCTTGACGACCTCGCCCTGGTGCTGGCGGCAGAGCTCGCTGAGCCAGCCCGTCAGCATGGTGACCAGCGCCGTGCCGCGGGTGTTGCCCAGCGACTCATACATGCGCGTGCTGCCGGTGAGGTCAGCGAATACAACGGCCCGATCGACTTCGTGCGCGTTGCTGGAGCTTGCGTGTTCTGTATTTATGTTGGCCATTGTCCCTTCCGCGCACCGGAATACATGGTTTCGGTGCGGGCAAATTCTAGCCCGGCCTCGAACTCCGCTATCGCCAGTGGTTTGCCAAACAGATAGCCCTGGCAGCGCTCGCAGCCGTGTTCGGCCAGGAAGTCGCGCTGCTCTGCGGTTTCCACGCCCTCGGCAATCACTTCCAGCCCCAGGCTGCGGGCCAGGCCGATGATGGAGTCGATCACCGCCGAATCGCTGGCCCGCAGGCCGATGTTGTGCACAAAGGACTGGTCGATCTTGAGCTGGTCCAGTGGCAGCCGGGTCAGGTAGGACAGCGAGGAGTAGCCCGTGCCAAAGTCGTCCATGGAAAACAGCACGCCCAGGGCCTTGAGCTCCTGCATTCTTTCGATGGTGTCGGCAACGTTATTGAGCACCATGCTCTCGGTGAGCTCCAGCTTGAGCAGCTGGGGCTTGATGCCGGTCTCCCGGATGATGCTGCTGACCTGCTGCACAAAGTCCACCGCGCGGAACTGGCGCGCGCTGACATTGACGGCCAGCTGCAGGTCGGCCGCCGCCGGTAGACTCTCCCAGGCCTTGAGCTGGCGGCAGGCGCTGCGCAGCACCCACTCGCCTATGGGCAGTATCAGGCCGGTCTCTTCGGCCAGGCCGATAAACTGGATGGGCGGCACCAGGCCGCGCTGGGGATGTTTCCAGCGCAGCAGGACTTCGGCGCCCACCGGCTTGCCCAGCGCTGCCACCTGCACCTGGTAGTGCAGCAGCAGCTGTCCCTCGGCCTGGGCCAGGCGCAGGTCGCGCTCCATGTCGGCGCGGGCGGTGATGGTGGCCAGCATGTTGGGGTCAAAAAAGCACAGGTCGTTGCGCCCGGCGGTCTTGACCTGGTACATCGCAATATCGGCCTGCTTGAGCAGGTCGGAGGCCTCCTGGCGGTTTTTCCCAAACAGGGTGGCGCCCATGCTGCAGGTGCTGCTGTGCTCCACACCGCCCAGCAGGTAGGGCTGGTTCAGGCTGCTCAAAATCGATTCACAGACTTTTTGCGCCTGCGCCACTGCCTCCGGCGCCTCGCCACTCAGGCTTTGCAGCATCACCACAAACTCATCGCCACCCAGGCGGGCCACGGTGTCTTCTTCGCGCACGCAGGACTTGAGCCGCTGCGCCACCTGCTGCAGCAGCAAATCGCCCATCTCATGGCCGGCGGTGTCGTTCAGGGTCTTGAAATGGTCCAGGTCCAGAAACAGCAGCGCGCCGTGCCGGCCAGTGCGCAGGCTGGCGTTGATGCCCTGTTGCAAGCGGTCATTGAGCAGGCGGCGGTTGGGCAGTCCGGTGAGCGGATCGTAGAAGGCCAGCAGCTCGACCTCGGCCACGGCACGGCGCAGGCGGGTGACGTCCTGGTACACCAGCACCACGCCGCCGTCGGGGGTAGGGCGCTCGGTAACCTCCAGCGCTACCCCATCGAGGGTCTCGAATTCATGGGCCTCGTGGAGTTGGCTCAGAGTGGCCATGCGCTCGCGCACCCATTGCTGGCGCTGCGACGGCTCGGCATGGGGCAGGGCATGCACGGAGGTGCACTCCAGCAGCCTGACAAACTCAACCTGGGCCTGCATCAGGTCCGCCAGCCAGGGGTGCAGCTCCACGAAGCGCCGGTTCCAGTACAGCACCCGGCGCTGGGCATCGATCAGCACAAAGCCGCTCACCATGGATTCCAGCGCCTGGTCCAGCGCCTTCTTGCCCGCCGTGATCGAGGCCTGCGCGGCCACCATGCGCTTGAGGTAGAGCATGGAGGCGGCGCCTGCGGCAAATACCATCAACACCAGCGCGCCTGCCACGGTGTTGATGAACAAGGCGTCGCGCCGCCAGCCTTTCAAGGCCGATGCCAGCGGGATGCTGGCAGTGACGAATACGCCACCATACAGCGTGCCGCGCACCGCCACGATGGCCGGCTCGCCGCTCAGGCGCGCAGCCGTGGTTTGCGGGTGCTCCCAGGAGGACAGCTGCTGCAGCGGCGGGGACAGGCGGTCGGGGTTTTTTTGCACCAGGGGAGCGGCCACCAGCAGCTCACCATTGCTGCGCTCTATGGTGGTTTGCAGCCCGGGAATATCGGCGCCCTGGGTTAGGATGGCGGCGATACGCGACACCGGCACCTCGGCAATGGCAATCAGCTTGGAGCCATCTGCCAGGCGGATGTGGCGGCCCATGTAGAGCACCACCTCGGCTGACTGGAAATTTTCCATGGGCGCATTGATGACCAGGGTGGACACCGGCTGGCTCAGCACCTCGGCCAGAAAGGCGGCGGGCAACTCCAGGTCCAGTGTGGGGTTGTTGGCGCCCGAGGAGGCCAGCGTCTTGCCGGCCTCATCCACCAGCGCAACCCGGCTGACCAGCAGGCTTTGGTGCATGAAGTTCTGGATCACCGCGCTGGCCTTGGCCGGATCCACCCAATCGCGGATTTGCGCCGACAGGCCCAGCAAGTTGTCCATGCTGGCCAAGAGCACATCCACACCGAGCAGGCTGCGGTTGATGGCAGACTCGGCGCCGCTGACAAAGCGCACGGCCTGGGTTTCACTTCCGGCGAGTGCCGCGGCGTGGCTCTCACGGTTGAGCGTGACCGCAATGCCGAGCACGGCCAGCGCGAACACCGCCACCACGACCAGCACCATGACCGAGGCCCGGGACAGGTTGCGCCAGTTCATGGCAGCGCCAGCGTGGGGGCGCGCACGCCGGAGGACACTGCCAGCGTCAGGTTCCAGACTTCTGCACACTGTGCATTGCAGCGGCGCAGCCAGTTGGGCAAGACGGTGGCGGCGAAAATCGTTTTGCGGATGCCTTCGTCCTGCGCCGACAGGGCCACCTCGGTCATGCTGCCCTTGCGCCCGCTCTGGCACTGGGCGGCACCGCGGTTGCAGGCCAGGCCGTCTACAGTCTCGCGCTCGCTGGCGCTCCAGATTTGCGCCTCCAGCTTGGGCAGCTCTTGCGAGAGCAGGGCCCGCAGCTCACCGGGCAGGCCATTCCAGGCATTCAGGTTGGCGCCAAACAGGGCCAGGCCCCAGGTGATGGGCATGGTGTGGATGAAGGCAGTGTGTTCGTACAGACCCAGGGTGTTGCCCGACATGGAGCCGGTGGTGACGCAGTCCACCTTGCCACTCTTGACACTGTTGATGACCTGGGCCAAGGCCATGAGCACTGGCGTAGCCCCCAGTGCGGAGACAAAGTCCGACTGGGTGGCCGAGGACACGCGGATCTTGCGCCC
>JAYVNF010000306.1:0-4290 GCA_043758575.1 Rhodoferax sp. | reverse complement strand
CCGACACTTTCACACCGATTTGCTGCGAAAGTGCCTGCAACAAATCCTTGCCCACCGGCTCGCTGACAACCAGCACCGAGGGCATGGGCACGTCGATGTAGTGCTGCGCCAAAAAGGCCTCCAGCACCTGCACTTCCACGGAAGGCCGCGTGGCCCCATCGCCTTCTTCTGTGTCTTCCAGGCCAGCGGCCTCTTCCACATGGGTGGGAAAGTAAGGCCTGTCACCCAGATGGCGGCCACCGCGCACCATGGCCAGGTTCACGCAGGCCCGCCCGCCCTGCACCTTCACGGCCAGGATGTCCACATCGCGGTCGGAGACGTTGTCCACCGCCTGCTGGTGCAACACGTTCGACAGGGCGGCGACCTGGTTGCGGATTTCTGCGGCCTGCTCAAATTCCAGTCTATCGGCGTACGCCATCATGCGGGTCTCAAGTTCCTGCATGACCTCGCGCGCGTCTCCGCGCAAAAAGCGCTCGGCATTGGCCACGTCTTCGGCATAGTCAGCGGCCGTAATGTGGCCCACGCAGGGCGCCGAGCAGCGCTTGATCTGGTAGAGCAAACACGGGCGTGTGCGGTTGCTGAACACCGGGTCTTCGCAGGTGCGCAGGCGAAACACTTTTTGCATCAGCAAAATGGCCTCTTTGACCGCCCAGGCGCTCGGGTAGGGGCCGAAGTAGCGGTGCTTTTTTTCCACCCCGCCGCGGTAGTAGGACACGCGGGCGAATGCGTTGGGATTGGCTGCCACACGCAACGCCGGTGCTGCACTGGCAGGTGCTGCCGCCGGGACAGGAATCGCTTTACCTGCTGCAACGGCAAGCGCATCGACCGCCAAGCGCTTGCCAGAGGGCGCCTGGCCCGACATCTTCAAATACGGATAGCTCTTGTCATCCCGAAACAGAATGTTGTACTTGGGGTTGAGCGTCTTGATCAGGTTGTTTTCCAGCAGCAGGGCCTCGGCCTCGCTGCGCACCACCGTGGTCTCCAATCGCACGATCTTGCTCACCATATGGCCTATTCGGGTGCCGCCATGGTTTTTCTGGAAGTAGCTGGAAACGCGCTTCTTCAAATTGATGGCCTTGCCTACGTACAGGACCTGGCCTTGGGCGTCAAAGTAACGGTACACACCAGGCAGCGGCGGCAGGGCCGCAACGTCACGCAAAAGGTCTTCGGAATGCTCGGGAATCATGGGGTCGTATTGTCCATGGACAATAGAAGCCATGCTCTGGGATATTTTTTGCCGCGTCATCGACAACTATGGTGACATAGGGGTTTGCTGGCGCCTGTGTGCCGACCTGGCTGCGCGCCGCCACAACGTGCGCCTGTGGGTGGATGACGCCAGCGCCTTGCAGTGGATGGCGCCTGGTGCCGTGCAAGGCCAATGGCCACGGGTGCAGGTGCTGCCCTGGGAACACTGCAGCGACATCAGCACCTTGCAGCACCTGCCTGCCGTAGACGTCTGGGTGGAGGCCTTTGGCTGTGAGATTGCACCGACCTTGGTGGCGCACTTCGCGCAACGGGTGCCACCAGAGCGGCCGGTGTGGATCAACCTGGAGTACCTGTCCGCAGAGCCCTATGTGGAACGCAGCCACGGCCTGCCCTCCCCTGTGATGTACGGCCCGGCCCAGGGCTGGACAAAGTATTTTTTCTACCCGGGTTTCACGGCGAAGACAGGTGGCCTGTTGCGTGAGCCCGATCTGGCGGAACCAGTGCAAAGGCCGAATGGTGAGGTGCGGGAAGAACTGGTGGTGTCCCTGTTTTGCTACGAGCCGCCTTTGCTGCAGGCCTTGCTGACCCAATGGGCCGTATCCCCCACGCCCGTCAGGCTGCGGGTCACCTCCGGGCGCGCCACGCTTGCCGTACAGGCGCTGCTGGGTGCACGCGTTGAATGGGGATCGCTGCATATTGACTACCTGCCCATGCTCTCGCAGCCCGACTTCGACGCTTTGCTCAGGCACTGCGATATCAACTTTGTGCGCGGCGAAGACTCGGTGGTGCGGGCCCTGTGGGCCGGCAAACCCTTTGTCTGGCACATCTACCCGCAGGAAGACCAGGCCCATGGCGCCAAGCTCGAAGCCTTTCTGACCCAGATGCAGCTGTCTGCGTCCGTATGCACCTTGCACCGGGCCTGGAATGGGCTGCTGACGCCAAGCGATGGCGCAGCGGCCCTACAGGCCCTGGCCACCGAAACACTGCCGCAATGGCAGTCCGCCGTAGAGGCGGCGCGTGCGCGGCTGCTCAAAATGGATGACTTGGGGCAGCAGCTGATTCAATTCGTGTTGAAAAACCGTTAAAATGCAAGGCTTTGCTGATCTTGCCCGGGCAACTCCAGGCTGCTGATCACGCCCCGCCGCGGAATGCGGCATACCTCAAGCTGATGGCCCGTGGCCTGCAGCTGCAACTGCAACCAGACATTATGAAAATCGCTCAAGAAATCCGCGCCGGTAACGTGATCATGCACGGCAAAGACCCCATGGTCGTTCTGAAAACCGAATACAGCCGCGGTGGGCGCAATTCCGCCACCGTGCGCATGAAGCTCAAAAGCCTGATTGCCAACTTCGGTACCGAAGTGGTGTTCAAGGCCGATGACAAGATGGACCAGGTCATTCTGGACAAGAAGGATTGCACCTACTCCTACTTTGCCGATCCCATGTATATCTGCATGGACAGCGAATTCAACCAGTACGAAGTCGAAGCCGAAAACATGGGCGACGCGCTGAACTACCTGGAAGATGGCATGGAACTCGAAGTGGTGTTCTATGACGGCAAGGCCATCTCGGTTGAACTGCCCACCGGCGTGGTGCGTGAAATCACCTGGACCGAGCCCGCCGTCAAGGGCGACACTTCCGGCAAGGTTCTCAAGCCCGCCAAGATCGCCACCGGCTTCGAAATCGGTGTGCCAATTTTTGTGGCGCAAGGCGACAAGGTCGAAATCGACACCCGCACCGGCGAATACCGCAAGCGCGTGTAATCCAGCGCTGCCGGGGTGCACACCCCAGCTGCCAAGGCCTCACTTCGGTGGGGCTTTTTTTTGCCCGGTCGATTGGGCAGGCTCTGCAATATTTAGGGTAAACCCGGATATAAATGCGAAACCTTGCCTCCTGTCCCTGACAATGGCAGCTTTGCCACCCCAAGGGGCCCCCTGCCCTGCACCACCACGTGATCATCCGACCCCGCCCCCACTGGATTCGCCTTTTGCTGGTCAGGCGGGGCTCACTGGTACACCGCATCTACGGCCAGCAATTGTTCATCTTCGCCCTGTCCTGCGCGGTGGTCGCCGTCCACGGCCAGCTGTTTTTGTGGAAGGTCACGCTCACGGCCAGCCCGTTTTCCTTGATGGGCGTGTCCTTTGCCATCTTTCTGGGCTTTCGCATCAACGCCAGCTACGACCGCTTCTGGGAAGCGCGCAAGCACTGGGGCAGCGTGCTGGTGGATGCGCGCAACCTGACGCGCCAGGCACTTACCGGGATTGCGCCCCAGCGCGATGTGCGCCCCTTTGTGCTGGGGCTGATCGCTTTTGCCAGCACCATGCGCAACCAGCTGCGCGGCCAGGCCGCGAGCACACAGACCGAGGGGCTGCTGCCCGAAGACTTGCGCGCGCGCCTGAACGCGGCACGCTCGGCGCCCACCATGGTGCTGGTCTGGCTGGGGCAGTGGCTGCGCGACTGCCGCCAGGCCGGGCAGCTGGAGCCGGTCATCGCCCACAAGATGGAGAGCGCACTCGACGGCCTGTCCCTGGCGCTGGGCTGCTGCGAGCGCATTGCCAACACGCCGCTGCCCTTTGCCTACTCGGTGATTCTGCACCGCAGCGTCTACCTGTATTGCGCCCTGCTGCCCTTTGGCCTGGTGGACACGATTGGCCTGATGACGCCGCTGGTGGTGAGCTTTGTGTCCTACACCTTCTTCGCTCTGGAGGCCCTTAGCGACGAGATTGAAAACCCATTTGGCCTGGAGGCCAACGATCTGGCGCTGGACACCATGGTGGCTGGCATCAATGCCAGCCTGCGCGAGATGCTGGGTGAGGTGCCGCCACCGGCACCGCAGCCAGATGCCAACTTTGTGCTGACCTAGCCCCTACCCGTCCCCGCCGACGCAAACGGGCGCGAGCGTGCGCCCCAGGTTCTCCAGCATGTCCGCCACGATGGCATCGAGGTCAAACTGCGCGCGCCAGCCCCAATCCGTTTGCGCCGCGCTGTCATCAATGGAGCGCGGCCAGCTGTCGGCAATGGCTTGGCGGAAATCCGGGGCGTAGTCGATTGCAAAGCCGGGGATGCGTTTGCGGATGGCAGCAGC
>JAYVNF010000305.1:0-4305 GCA_043758575.1 Rhodoferax sp. | reverse complement strand
TGGGAGAGCTCATGCGGCCCGAACCCTGTGTCTCAATGCTCCCATTCATCCTCCGTCAGAATCTATGGCCGGAGAATACCATTCCCCAACACGAAAGTAGCCATGAGTCTCACCGAGAAAAGCCTTCTTAAGCCGCAGATAACTGCCGAAGAAACCCAGCAACTCAGCCAGCTGCGCGCGCACCGGCGGGCGCACCGGGAGCAGCGCTTGCTCAAGCCGACCCAGGCCCCGGAGCATTTCGCCGCCGTGGCGCCCACGCGCGGCCAACGCCTGGCCGATGCGGTGGCTGCCACCATAGGCTCCTGGCGCTTCATCATCCTGCAAAGTACCGCCATCGTGGTCTGGATCACCGGTAACGTGCTGAGTGGCAGCGGCGCCTGGGATCCCTATCCCTTCATTCTGCTGAACCTGCTGCTGTCGTTCCAGGCCGCTTACACCGCGCCGGCCATCATGATGAGCCAGAACCGGCAGTCCGAAATGGACCGGCGCCACGCCGAGACCGATTACGAAATCAACGTCAAGGCGGAACTGGAGATCGAACTGCTGCACGAAAAAATCGACCTGATGAAGGAGCGCGAGCTGCTGGCCCTGACCCAGGCTGTGCGCGATCTGTCGGCCCGGCTGGAAGCGCTCAGCGGCCAGCTGTCACCCGGTAAGGCTTAGCTGGCGTCAATGAAGTCGGCGTTGTTGGGGAAGTGCGCGCGCATCCAGTCGGCTTCGAGTAAGAGGGTGCCCAACACCTCGGTGGGCAGGTCGGCCACTTGCTCCTCTGTGGCATTTGGGGTGTCAGCCAACAGGCCGGCCAGGTGCACGATCGCACCCAGGCGCGAATAGGCCTGCGTCACCTGCGGGTCGGCCGAACGCTGCAGGGCCTGCACGATTTGCATGGGGAAGTTCCAGCGCCGCGCCAGTTCGGCGGTGAGCTCGCCTTCGGTGAAGCCAGCCAGGCGTTTCTCGCGCTCCCAGCGGGCGCCGGGCAGGCGCGGCAATTTTTCGATCTCCAGCACGCTTTGCGGCTCGGCCTGGGCAATCAGCAGTTCACCCAGTCGCAGCATCATGCCTGTGAGCCAGGCGATCTGGGCATCTACCCCGACCTTGCGCGCCAGCCATTCGGCATAGCCGGCGCAGGCCATGGAGGACTTCCAGAAGCCCTGCGCGTCCACGCCGGGCATGGCCGGAAAAGAGCCACTCAGGCAGGCACCCAGGGCCAGGGTGCGCACCTTGTTCATGCCCACCATGGCAATTGCGTCCTCGACCGTGGCCACGCCGCGCGGCAAACCGAACTGGGCACTGTTGGCCAGGCGCAGCAGCTTGGCGGAGATGGCGGGGTCGCGGGTGATCAGGTCGCTCACCGCTTCCAGTGAAGCGTTCGGGTCGTTCAGGGTCTCAATCAGGGAATGGGCCAGCGCCGGAATCGAGGGCAGTTTGACGGACTCAAAAAATGAATCGAGGGCTGACATGCGGGCTCCAATTAATTGTAGGTAGGACCCCGGCAATTTACCTCAGATTCGGCAGCCCAAAGTCTTTGCGCGCACGCTTGTTGCAGCGTGGCGGCCACGTTGGCTCAGAGGGAGCCGAAGCGGGACGCATTGGCACTGGCCAGGTGTCCCTTGAACAGATCGGTAATCTGGTGCAATACCGCGTTGGCCACCGCCTCGTTGCGCGCGGCAGCAATGGCCTGCATCAGGTGCGGGCGCAAGTACCACAGGGAAGTGATGTCCCGGGCGTAGCGGATGGGCATGTAGACACCGATGTCGTGCGTCTCGCAATGCACTTCAATGGCGCTGAGCATGGCCATCCGGATGCGCTCCACCACCACCTCTGGTGCGTCAGCGTCCGTGCGACCCAAAAGGGACATCAGGCTTTTACGTAAACCCATGGGGGCGTTCTTTCGGTAAATGGGATTCAGGCTTTGAGCCATTGAACCACACCCGAAAGAAAGATAGCCACCATGGTGGCGCTGATGGCCAGAAGCACATCTTTTACGAAGTCGTCCATGTGTGTGACCCCCCGTGCAGACTGAGAACGTAACCGCTCTGCCAGCCTACACCCTGCCAGCACGCATATTCCGTACCCGTATCAGCGGCTTGTTTTGGTGCGTACGGCCCAACATCGGGCAGCACGCAATGACGGCAGTTAAGCCAGTATGACCGGATGGTTGGCTTGCAGGAGGAGGTCGGGAGTGTGTACGACTGGCACGGGGCTAGGGCTCGCAGCGACGCTGTGCAGCGCGTTCACCAGGTCCTGAAGTTCCAGCCTGGTATCCACAGCGGTATCTGCCGCGGCCGCGTGGATGGCTATCCTCACGGCAGCAATATTGCTCGAGTCCACGCCGGTGATGCCCAAACTTGCCAAGTCCCGGGTTGACAGCGCCGCCACTTCGGCGGCGGTTCCGCCGGCCGCCGCAATCACATGGCTGGCAGCAATTGCCATGGCTTGAACTTCTGCCACGGTGTCCACCTTGGCCACCGTGCTGATGTCGACCACGTTGTTGAGCAGGTGCAAGGCGCTGCCCAAGGTGTCGGCTCCACTGACGCCGACCACACCGATGGCGGTGTATTGGTCAGCCGTGAGGGCCACAGTCGTGGCGCCGTCCCCGGCGCTGTTGAGGATGGCGTTGTAGGCATTCACAATGGGTTGCACGTCGTGTGCTGTGGCGAGGTGCATGCCAACCGCATCGCTATTGAGCGCGCTGTTGATGGAGGCAACATTGTGGCTGTCAACACCCGTTACGCCGGCGGTGGCGTAGACGCCTGGGTTCAACACGATGTCGTTGGCGCTGTTGAGCAGCGCCGACGTGCTGATCACGGCCAGGGCGCTGGCTGCACTGGTCCCCAGGGTGGCATTTACCAGGTCCTGGAGTTCGGCCTTGGAATTGATGGCCTCGTCGTTTGAGACGGCGTGCACGGCCGTCTGCACCATGGCCAGGTTGTCGGCATTCACGCCGGTAATGCCCAAATTGCCCAGGTCCTGGACCGTCAGGGCCGTTGCTCTAGCGTCCTTGCCCCCGGCGGAAAGAACCACGTGCTTTGCTGAACGCACCAAGCTTTGAATTTCAGCCACGGTATCCACCTCGGCCCGGGTTTTGTCAAACAGTACGCTGTCCAGCAATTGCAAAGCCTGTGGGTTGTGCAAGCCGGTGACGCCAATGGCAGCGTATTGTTCCAAGGTCGGCGATGTGTGTATGGCATTGGTTCCGGTAGTACTGCCAAGAATGGTGTTGTAGGCGTCCACTACCGCCTGCACTTTTGCCGTGTTGTTGGCGCTGTGGGCGATAACGCTGGCGCTGTCCAGCGCGCTGTTGCAGGCGGACAGATTGCCCGCCTGCAAGCCGGTCACACCGGCTGCAGCATAGACATCCAGGGCCAAGCCGGACGCAACTGCGTTGGGCCTGCCGGATGGTGAGCAAGGCGGCCTTCACGCTGGGGTCTATGGTGCTCGCTGGCACATTCGTTGCCGCTGCATAGGAGGCGTCTAAGGAGGGGTCTGCTTGCAACGACGCGGCTGAATCTTTTGTGGTCATGTTTGTCTTCGGGTTCGCTGATGGGTTGTGGATGGTCTACGCAGTGCCATGAAAGTGCCAGACGCTGCAGATTGCGCTGCGGATCTGGCAAATATGGCAAACGAATTTTTGCGTACCCATGCACTTGCGCCTGCCCACTTTGTCCTGGGTCAGACAGATTGCGAACCCTTCTTACGCACTCACCATTCGTAGCCTATCGTGATGGGCGCGTGGTCGGAAAACTTCTCGCCCTTGTAAATCTCCACCGTGCGCGCGCCGGCGGCCAGCTGCGGTGTGGCCAGGTGGTAGTCCAGGCGCCAGCCCACGTTTTTGGCATAGGCCTGGCCGCGGTTGCTCCACCAGGTGTAGCAGGCATCCGTAGCCGTGGGCTCGAGCTGGCGGTACACATCGACCATCCCGCCCTCGCTCAGAAGCTTGCCCATCCAGGCACGCTCTTCGGGCAGAAAGCCGGAGTTCTTTTTATTGCCCTTGTAGTTCTTCAGGTCGATCTCCTGGTGCGCGATGTTGATGTCGCCGCACAGAATGAAATCGCGCTCGCCCTTGAGTGCCATCAGGTAGGGATAGAACTCGGCCAGGAAGCGGAACTTGGCCTGCTGCCGCTCTTCCCCCGACGAGCCACTGGGGAAGTAGGCACTGATGATGGAGTGCTTGCGTGTGGGCGTATCAAAGCGCAGCTCCACATAGCGGCCTTCCGGGTCGAACTCGGGTGAGTTGTAGCCGACCACCACGTCGCTGGGCTCCAGTCGGGTGTAGACACCCACGCCGGAATAGCCTTTTTTCTC
>JAYVNF010000304.1:0-13016 GCA_043758575.1 Rhodoferax sp. | reverse complement strand
GTATTTGACGTGCGGTGCCAATAGCGGCACCATAGCAAACCATGAAAACCGATCACTACACCTACAGGGTGACCTGGTCCGCAGAGGACAAGGAGCATATCGGCCTGTGCGCTGAATTTCCCAGCCTGTCCTGGTTGGCGCCAACGCCAGAAGAGGCATTGAAGGGCATTCGCAAGACGGTCTCTGCCGTTGTCAAAGACCTGCGCGCCGCTGGTGAAGGCGTGCCGGTTGCACTGGCGGAAAAACACTACAGTGGCGAATTTCGTGTTCGCATTCCACCGGAAGTCCATCGCGCGCTTGCCACGCAGGCAGCCGAACAGGGCATTAGCCTCAACCGCCTGGCCAGTGCCAAGTTGGCATCAACGTCCCTGGTTTAGCTCGCAGCATGCAGTGACGCACAAAGCGTTCCTGCCGTTGCTCAAGTCGGCGCAAACAGCGCCAACCGGCCCAGGTCCATCAGTTGGTAGCTGGCCTGCTGGGCGCCGCTGCCCACCGTCACCATTTCCACCACAGCGCCATTCGCACGGAAGCGCGAGCGGCTGCCGGCGTGGGCTGGAATCAGTGCGGCCACACTTTCCACCAGCAGGCCCACGGTGTGGGCGCCGCAGTGGGTGACGATGATGCGCGCGTCTGCGCTCAAGGCCGAGGGCTGGGCGTGCAATACCTGGCGCAGATCCCACACGGCCAGTGCCTGGCCACGCCATTCCATAGAGCCTCGCATGGCAGTGGCTGCATCGGGCGCGGGCTAAAAATCCTTGGGCAGGGTGACGATCTCGCGCATCAGGCCCATGGAGGCAGCCCACAGTTGTCGGCTTTTGAAGACCACCAGGGCCGCACTGCCAGAGGCGGCCTGGTAACCCTGGCGCAGCGGACCCGCGGCTTTTTCAGCCACGGCGCTGCGGGCCACATTACTCAAGGGGCTGGCGTCCAGCAAGGCCTCTGGCTTGAGCCAGTAGACCCGTTCGCCGTCCGGCAACAGGCAGCTGCCCCGGCAATACGGCTGCATGGCATCCGACAGGCTGGCGCCGGGCTGCAGGGCGCTGGCCTCCAGGGCGCGGGCATGGATTTCATGCACATAAAAGGCCAGCGTGCGCAGGCCCAGGTGCAGCACCAGCAACCACGCCGCATCGCCCGCCCGGGCCTCGGGCAGGGCCAACATCTGCGCCAGCTCCAGCACCGGCACATCGTGGCCACGCCAGCGCGTCATGCCCAAAAAGTCACTGCTCAGGCCGGCCATTTTTTGCAGCTGCGGGCGCGCCGGCACCTCGCCCACACTGGAGGCGGGCAGGGCCAGCAGTGTGGCGCCCAGGCGCACCACGGCAAAGGTTTCGCTCTGCGCACCGTCCGGGCCTCCTGCGGGCGACGAACGGCCCGCCTCTGGTGCAGCGCTGGCCCAGACCTGGGCCTGCAGGGCCAGGCGCTGCGGGTCCAACAGGCTGATTAGGGTCTGCTGGTCTTCGGCCAGCAATACCGAGTGAAAAAACTCCTGCGCATCCTCGTCATGGTGGATGCGCCGCAGCGCCTCGGATGGCACCCGCAGCAGACCTTTGACGGCGTGCACCACAACCGCCATCAGCTTGTCAGCCGCCTTGAGAATCAGCACCTGCTGGGACGCACTGGTGCCACCAGCAGAAGCAGGGGCAGCAGCCTCCACAGCAGGGGTTGCGCCCTGGCCTGCATCCAGCGTTGCAAATCCAGCAGCGGCACGACCTGGCCGCGGTGCGTGAACACCCCAGCCAGCGCCTGGCCAGCACGCGGCAGATGGGTGAGCGCGACCGGGTAGGCAATCGCCTGCACCACGTTGGCGCTGGGCACGCCCATGCGCTGGCTGCCCACCTCAAAGAGCGCAAACTCCAGGCTGTCCGGCACTGCCAGCGCAGCACCAGCACCGGCAGCCGCGGACAGGCTTAGCGCCTCGCTCTCGGCCACTTTAGCCTCGTTGGGTTTGTTGCTGCAGCTCGGCCAGGAGGCTGGCCACACTGCGTGTGGCAGTGACCTACTCAGTGGTAGCGCCGTTGATCTCGGCGATGGATTCAGTGGTGCTGCCCACCGAGCTGACGATCTTGCCAAAGGCGGTTTCCACCTGCGAAGAAATCTGCCCGCCCTCGTCCACGCGCTGCACCGTCTCCTTGATCAGTTCGGCGATTTCGCGCGCCGCCAGGGCCGACTTTTCGGCCAGCTTGCGCACCTCGTCGGCCACCACTGAAAAGCCCAGCCCGTGCTCGCCGGCGCGGGCCGCTTCGATGGCGGCATTGAAGGCCAGCAAATTGGTCTGGCTGGCAATCTCGCCAATGGTGTCGACAATTTCCTGCACGCTTTGCGAGGACTTCTGGATTTGCACAATCGATTCGCGCGAGCGCGCCAGCAAGCGGCTGCCGTCGGCGGCCTCGGCCTGGGTTTGCTGGGCCAGGGTGCTGGAGTGGCGCGAGTTGTCGGCAATGCTGTCAATCGAGGCCGACAGCTCGTCCAGCACGGCGGTGATGGCAATCACCTTGTCCTGCACCACCAACTCGGCATGCACGCGCTCGCTGATGTCGGAGGCGAACTTCACCACCTTGTAGGGCTTGCCCTGCAGATCCAGTATCGGGTTGTAGGTGGCCTGTATCCAGACCTCGGAGTCGTGTTTGCCGATGCGCTTGAAGCGCCCTTCCTTGAACTTGCCATCGGCCAAATCGGCCCAGAAGTTGCGGTACTCGGCCGACTTCACCAGCGCCGGATCGCAAAACATTTTGTGGTGCTGCCCGACGACCTCTTCGGCGGTATAGCCAAAGGTGCGCAGGAAGTTGGGGTTGGCCTGCAGCACCCGGCCCTGCATATCGAACTCGATGATCGCTTGCGAGCGCGAGAGCGCATCGATCTTGCCCATGACATCCGCATTGCGCAGGGTGGCTTCGGTGATGTCGGTGGCAAACTTGACGATCTTGTGAGGCTTGCCCGCAGCGTCGAGCACCGGGTTGTAGGAAGCTTGCAGCCAGACCGTGCGCCCGTCTTTGCCGACGCGGCCAAACTGGCCGGCCTCGATCGCCCCACTGCCCAGGCGCTTCCAGAAATCCTGGTAGTCGCTGGACTGGGCATAGCCGGGCATGCAAAACATGCGGTGGTGCTGACCTACCACCTCGTCCAGCGTGTAGCCCATGGCCTGCAGGAACAGCGCGTTGGCATGCAGGATGTTGCCCTGCAGGTCAAATTCGATCAGCGCCTGGATGCGGTTCACCGCCTCCAGCATGGCCACCAGCTCCAGACGCTGGACCTCTTGTTCTGAAATGGTGGTACCCATGGCTGCTCTGACCTTTATGCAGTTTAACCCTGTTACACCACCTCACTTTAGCGCAGGTCGGTGCACTTGCCGCACACTGGAACATGCAACTTACGCAGCAGCCTGCATGCGCAGCCGCCGCGCTGCGTCTTCGGCGCGCGCATCCTCGATCTCGCGCAGCACGCCGCCCATGTCCACCGCCGCCGTGCTGTGGGCAAAGCGCCCGGTGAGCACATAGTCGTTGGAGAGCACACCGGCCACGTACAGGCTCCAGATTTCCGGCCCATAGTCGCTGGTCAAGAGCGCAGGGGCGAACTTGCCGAAGAAGTCTTTCAGGTTCTGCACATCGCGCAGCAGCATGCGCTGGGCGTGGTTGTTGCCCGCTGCATCCACCGCCTGCGGCAGGTCGATGATGACCGGGCCGTCGGCGGCCAGCAGGATGTTGAACTCAGACAGATCGCCATGGATGACGCCGGCGCAAAGCATGCGCACGACCTCGGCAATCAGCGTGGCGTGGTGGCGCACGGCGTCCTCCGCGCTGAAGGTCACGTCGTTCAGGCGCGGGGCGGCGTCGCCATCGGCATCCACCACCAGTTCCATCAGCAGCACGCCTTCCAAAAAGTTGAAGGGTGTGGGCACGCGCACGCCGGCTGCGGCCAAGCGGTACAGCGCATCGACTTCGGCGCTTTGCCAGGCCGCCTCCTGTGCCTGGCGGCCAAACTTGGTGCCCTTGGCCATGGCGCGGGCCTGGCGCGAGTTCTTCACCTTGCGGTTTTCTGTGTAATCCACCGCCTGGCGAAAGCTGCGCTGCGTGGCCTCTTTGTAGATCTTGGCGCAGCGGGTTTCATCCCCACAGCGCACCACAAAAACCATGGCCTCTTTGCCACTCATGAGTTGGCGGACTACGCTATCGATCAGGCCTTCTTCGACCAGGGCTTGCAAACGGGGGGGTGCTTTCATGGGGCCATTTTGCGCTAGCCCTCAGCGGCTGCCCCAGATCGCCGCGCCCACCACCAGCAAAGCGGCCACCGCCACGTTCCACTGCAGGGCCTGGCCGGTGGAGAGCAGCAGCAGCACGGTTGAGAGAATCGGCGTGGCAAAGGCCAGCAGGCCGATGCGCCGGGAGTCGCCGAGCTTGATGGCCGCGTCCCACAAAAAGAACGCACCGCCCAAGGGCCCCAGGCCCAGCAGGGCAATCAGCAGCAGGTCCGGAGTGGAAAGCACCACCGAGGGCTCCAGCAGCGCGTGGCACAGCAGCGAGAGCAGCCCCGAGGCGGCAGCAAAGCCGCCCACGGCGGCGGTGGGGAAGCGGGGCAGCCTGCGCGTGAGCAAAGAGTAGCTGGCCCAGACAAAAGCCGAGGCCAGGGCGATCAGGTAACCAGGCTGAAAACCGCCGGTGCCAGACACTGCCGCACCACGCCCCAGGATGGCAATGGCCGCACCGCAAAAGCCAATCAGCGCGGCCACCACGTGGCGCGTCTGCAGCTGCACGCCCGGCAGAAACAGCGGAGCCAGCACCACCATGCCCAGAGGCCACAGGTAGTTGATGAGGTTGGCCTCCACCGCCGGCGCCTGGCGCAGCGCCATGAACAGCAGAAAGTGAAAACCAAAGAGGCCATAGATACCCACCAGCAAAGTCGGTAGTGGCACCCGCCAGCGCGCCAGGCGAAACTGCGCCAGCGGCAGGGAAATCAAGCTGCCCACCAGCAAACCCAGCCCGGTCAGCAGAAACGGTGGAATATGCGCCAGCCGCACCCCCAGCGGCGCCAGTGCGCCCCACAGGCAAATGGCAGCCAGGGCTAGCGCGTCGGCCCGTACGCTTGGCCTCATTCGCGCACGGTGGCCATCACGGCGGCAAAGCCGATAAACACGCCGCCGGTGACGCGGTTGAACACCCGCATCACGCTGGCCCGGCGCAGGTAGTGCGAGAGCTTGTGGCCGCCCAGCGCATAGACCAGGTACCAGCTCACCTCGATCACGGCAAAAGTGGCCAGCAAAATGGAGAACTGCGGCAGCGTGGGCGCTTGCGGGTTCAGGAACTGCGGGAAGAAGGCGGCAGCAAACAGAATCGCCTTGGGGTTGCTGGCCGCCACCAGCATGCCCTGGCGAAACAGGTGGCGCGGCACGGCCGTCTCGCGCGGCGCATCCTCCGCCAGGTCGGCCGTGTCGGCCACTGGCGCGCGCCAGCCCATCACCCCCAGGTAGGCCAGGTAGGCAGCACCGACCAGGCGCAGGGTGTCGAACACGGTGGGGAAGGCCTGCAGCAAGGCACCCATGCCTGCGGCCGAGATGCACATCATGGCCAGTAGCGAGGTCATGCAGCCGCACATGGTGGCCACGGCGGCGCGCCAGCCAAAGCGGGCGCTGTGGCTCATCACCAGCAGCATATTGGGTCCGGGCGTGGCCGACACCACAAAGGCCATGGCCACGAAGAGCCACCAGGTATGCAGGTTCATAAAAATGGATTTCCAAGCGCAAAGGTTGACGGCCCTCCATTGTGAGGCCTGGGCGGATTCAGGGCTGGATGGTGGCGCTGGGCACGGTGCGCACCCGGGGCCCGAAGCTGGAGATATTGGTCAGCGTGGCATTGTGGTGGGCAATCACCTGCTGCGGCGTGAGCACCGCATTGCCGGCCGAGGTGTGGCCGTCTTCCACCAGCAGGACCGGGTAGCCCAGCGCCAGCGCCCGGCGCGTGGTGGTGTCCACACAAAACTCGGTGTGCATGCCGCAGATGACAAGCTCTATCACACCTTGTGCCTGCAGCAGCGCCTGCAAATCGGTTTTGAAAAACGAGTCTGGTGTGGTCTTGCGCACAAACTGGTCGCCCGACTGCGTCAGCAAGCCATGGGCCAGTTGCCAGGCGGGCGTGCCGTGCTCCAGATAGCCCGAGCCGGACTCGTGCTGGATAAAGACCACCGGCAGGCCGGCCTGGCGCATCTTGTGCGCCAACGCGTTGATGCGCGCAATCAGCGGCCCGGATGCAAAGGCCTGGCTCTCGCCTTCGCACAGGCCTTGTTGAACGTCGATGATGAGCAGGGCGGACTTCATGGGTATTGCTCGCGTGAATGCAAAACTCCCAGCCTACATCCCCACACCCCTCCTCAGCGGCTGTTCCACCGCCAGCAAGCCCTGCACCACGTCCCCCACCACCATCACCGCCGGGCTGCCCAATCCCTCGCGCGCAATCGTGGCGTGCAAGTCGCCCAGGGTGCAGGCGGCGTGGCGCTGCTCGGGCAGGCTGGCGTTCTGGATGATGGCCACCGGCGTGTCGGCGCCCAGGCCGTAGAGCAGCTCTTGCTGGATGTGGGCGGAGCCGCTCACGCCCATGTAGATCACCAGGGTCAGCTTGGCCTGGCGTGCGGTGTGGGCCAGGGCGCGCCAATCGGTGCCGGTATCACCGGGTTTGGCGTGGCCGGTGACGAACACCACGCCGTGCGCATGCTCGCGGTGGGTCAGCGGTGTGTTCAAGGAGGTGACTGCGGCAAGCCCGGCGGTGATGCCGTTGAGCACAGCGACACGCACACCAGCGGCCTGCAGGTGTTCCACCTCTTCGCCACCGCGGCCAAACATAAAGGGGTCGCCGCCCTTGAGGCGCACCACGCGCTCACCCTCCTGGGCGGCGGTGATCATCAGCTTCTCGATAAAGGACTGCGGTGTGCTCTTGCAGCCGCCGCGCTTGCCGACCCAGACCACGCGTGCGCTGGCGGACGCCAGCGCCACGATGGGCTCGCTCACCAGGTCGTCCACCAGCAGCAGGGTGGCGGCCTGGATGGCTTTGAGGGCCTTGATAGTCAGCAGCTCCGGGTCGCCGGGGCCGGCGCCTACCAGGGTGACCTGGCCGCTGGCGGGCATGGAAGAGAGGTTCTTGTGCACAGTGTTCAAGCCGTTTGGGCCGTCAAGATGGGAATGATGGGCGCGTTGCCGGTGCTGCGCACCATGCGCTGCAGTTCGGGAACGCAGGAGCCGCAGTTGGTGCCGCATTGCAGCGCAGCCTGCAATTTTGCCAGCCGCTCGGCGGGGTTGCCGCTGCTCGTGCGCAGATTGTCTTCGATCGCGATGTCCCTGACATTGAAGCAGGTACACACCACCTTGCCCAGCGAGACCACGGCCACGGGCGGCTTGGCCACCGGCAGCAAGAGCGCACGGCCATAGGCTTGCGCGGCCTGCTCTTCTTGCAAGAGGCTGCTGATCCAGCCCTGGGCGCTGGTGTCACCACCAAGCAAAAAGCCATCCAGACGGGTGTCTGCGCCCACGCGCTGCAAGCGCATGGCGCGGCGCTGGCCGCGTTTGGCATCGGCATAGCGCACGATCTCGGCGCCCTGCAATTGCAGAATCGCTTCGATCTGTTCCAGCAAGGCGGCCGGCGCCGCTTCGGCAGCGGCCGCGCGGAACAGCAAGCCCTGGCGTTCCTCAGTGCCGGCTGGCGGCGTGTTGGCAAAGGGCACGCAGCTGGCGAAGTCGAATGCACCCATGAGCTGCTGCAAGGCGCTGCGCGCTGCCAGCACCTGGTCTGCGGGCAGCCAGGCCATGGCCAGCAGCGTCCAGGGCAGATCGGCCTTGAGCACCTTGACGGCGGCGTGCTTGAACTCGGGCTGCTTGGAGTCCGGGCAAAAAGTTGGCGTGGTCAGCGCGTTCACACCGGCCAGGCGGGTGCCATTGCTGCTGCGCCCACTCAGGAATTCTTCGCCCCAGTGCATGGCCAGAAACACCTGGCTCATCTCCTGCTCTTTGCTGGCTTGCACCGGCACCAGGATGGAGCCCCGCCTGCTGGTCACGTGCACCAGATCGCCCTCGGCCAAGAGACGGCGCGCCATGTCCTGCGGGTGCATTTGCAGGGCCGGTTCGCGCACATGGCCAAACAGGCGGCCCAGGGTGCCGGTGCGGCTCATGCCATGCCACTGGTCGCGCAGGCGCCCGGTGTTGAGCGAGAAGGGAAAGCGTGCCTCGCGCGGCTCAGCCACCGGCTTGTACTGCACGTTGGCAAAGGTGGCGCGGCCGTCTGCTGTGGGGAAGATGCCGTCGGTGTAGAGGCGGGCCTGGCCTTGTGTGCTGCCTTCGGGGCAGGGCCATTGTTGGGGGGCTACTTCCAGCAGGGCGTAGCTCAGGCCGGTGATGTCCAGGTCGCGGCCGCGTGTGGATTCGCGGTGTTCGTTCCAGATGGATTCTGGGTTTGCGTATGAGAACAGGGTGGGCTCTTTGCGGTCCAGGGCTGTTTCCAGACGCTGGGCAAATTCGACGGCAATAGCCCAATCGTGGCGCGGAGCGTTGTTCCTGGCGCTGGGAGCCTGGGGCGGCGGCACTGCGGCGCGCACCCTGGATATGCGGCGCTCGCTGTTGGTGACGGTGCCTTCTTTCTCACCCCAGGTCGTGGCTGGCAAGAGCAAATCGGCAAAGGCGCAGGTGGCGGTGCTGCCAAAGGCCTCTTGCACCACTACGAATTCGCAGCGCTCCAGCGCGCGGCGCACGGTGGCCTGGTCGGGCATGCTTTGCGCGGGGTTGGTACACGCAATCCACAGCGCCTTGATTTCACCGTCGGCTGCGGCCTGGAACATTTCCACGGCGGTCTTGCCGGGCTTGGAGGGCACGTCGTCCACGCCCCACAAGGCCGCCACTTCGGCGCGGTGCGTGGGGTTGGCCAGATCGCGGTGGGCACTGAGCAGATTGGCCAAGCCGCCGACTTCGCGACCGCCCATGGCATTGGGCTGGCCGGTCAGAGAAAACGGGCCGGCACCGGGCTTGCCGATCTGGCCCGTGGCCAGGTGCAGGTTGATCAGCGCTGCATTCTTGGCGGTGCCGCTGCTGGATTGGTTCAGGCCCTGGCAGTACAGGCTGAGCGTGGGCTGGCGCGGGCCGGGCGACACCGAGCCGTCGGCGGCCACCACCACATGGCCCAGGCCGGCAAACAGGCGGGTGGCCTGCAGCAGTGCGTCTTTGCTGATGCCACAGGCCTGCGTCACCACATCGGGTGTGTAGTCGCGCACCGTGGCCTTGAGTTCTTCAAAGCCCTTGGTGTGGGCGGCCATATAGGCGGTGTCCAGCCAGCCCTCCCACAGCATCAGGTGCAGCATGCCGTTGAAGAGCATGACGTCGGTGCCGGGCTGTATCACCAGGTGCAGGTCCGCCATGTCGGCGGTGTCGGTGCGGCGCGGATCGACCACCACGATCTTGAGTTGCGAGTTCTGCTTCTTGGCGTCTTCAATGCGGCGAAACAGCACCGGGTGCGCATAAGCCGTGTTGGAGCCGACGATGAAGAGCGTGCTGGCGTGCATAACATCGTCGTAGCACGCCGGGGGGGCGTCGGAGCCCAGGGTCTTCTTGTAACCGGCCACGGCGCTGCTCATGCACAGGCGCGAGTTGGTGTCGATGTTGTTGGTGCCAATCAAGCCCTTGGCCAGCTTGTTGAAGACGTAGTAGTCCTCGGTAAGCAGCTGGCCGGAGACATAAAAGCCCACGGCGTCGGGGCCGTGGTCGCGGATGATGCGGGCAAAGGTTTCGGTGGCGGTGTCGAATGCCGCATCCCAGCTAACAGGCTGAGGCGCCGCGCCACGTGTGAGCCGCTGCATTGGCTGCAGCAGCCGCGTCTGCAGGGTCACCGGTGCCGTGGCCGTCAGATGCAGGGTGCTGCCCTTGGAGCACAGGCGGCCGAAGTTGGCCGGATGCTCCGGGTCACCGCGCACGCCGGTGATCTGCGTGCCCTCGCTTTGAATGATGACGCCGCAGCCCACTCCACAGTAGGGACATGTTGAGCGGGTTTCGTTCATGGCGGCGGCTTTCTTGGGCGGTGGATTGGCAGTGTCAGACAGTGGTGTTGCGACGGACCGGGCCGGCGATGGGGCGCAGCAAATCGGTGGCATGGCCACTGAGTTCGGCGGCCAGCAGGTAGACCGCACCGGCTTCGAGCTTGACGCTGAACTTGGGCGTGCAGCCTTCATCAGGCAGTGCGGCTTGGCCATCGCACAAACCAATATTCCAGTTGTGCAGCGGGCAGGCCACGCTGCTGCCAAACACAATGCCCTGGCTCAGGGGGCCGCCCTTGTGCGGGCAGCGGTCCAGCAGCGCAAACACCTCATCCTGGCTGTTGCGAAACACCGCCACATCCAGGCCCTGGGGGCGTGCCACACGGCGTGAGCCCAGCACCGGGATGTCGTCCAGATTGCACACATGGGTCCATTCAGTCATTTTGTTTTTCCAATCGATTAAAAGTTAGGCGCGTTGGGCGGCATACAGGCCGGTCACGCTGTCCATCACGGTGAGCAAATTTTCACTGGCGGTAAAGACCTCGCTGAGCGGCCGGTTAGCGCCCGCTTGCACCGACTCCACGCGCTGCAGAGCGGCTTCAAAAAACACCCACTGGCCATCGGCCAGCTGCAGCGCATCCTGGATGCGCGGCGTGCTCTGCTGCGCCTGGCGCAGAAACACCATGGCGCTGACAAATTCGGTGCTGGCACGTTTGATCTCGGCCACGGCCTGGCCCGCATCCACCGGCAAACGCGCCGCCAGGTAGTACATGGCCATGCGCTGGCTGAGCATGCGCTGGCGCCCGGCCACATTCACCAGTTTGCCCAAGGGCTTGCCCAGTGCCGCCTCGTACTGCTGCGTGCCCTGGTGGGCCAGCGCCAGCACTGCCGCGCTGTGCTGCAGCACGCTGGCGGCGTTGGCGCGTGCTGGCACTTTGCCGACCAAAGCGGTCTTGTAGCTGGACCAGGCCGCCTCCAGCGTGGTGTAGGTGGCGCGGATTTCTTCCGCTGTCGCATAGGCCTTGAGCTCCACCAGCTGGCGGTCAAACAGGGCCATGGAGCTGTCCAGCACCTGCTGCGCCCTGGGCACCTCAATGCCATGCAGCAGCGCCAGCCAGGCCTTGCCCATGCGCTGGCTGAGCATGCGCTGGCGCCCGGCCTTGTTGATGGCCTCGCCCAGGTCGCTGAGCTGGGCGCGCGCCGTCACGGGCAGCGTCGCAGCGGCGGCGGCGGCCGCAGCAGTCAACAGCAGAGAACGGCGGTGCAACAAGGTGGTGGGCATGGCGGCGTGCGTTTCAGACCGTCGCAGGCAGAGCATCGAACTGGCGCGTATCCACCTGCGCGTCCTTGAAGTCGAACCACGGATCGGGTTCACCATCCAGGGCGAACTGCAGGCGTTCCCACAGGGCCTTGCGTCCGGCTTCGTCTTCCAGGATGCGCTTCTTCACATAGTCCAGGCCGACGCGGTTCACGTAATGCACGGTGCGCTCCAGGTACCAGCCTTCCTGGCGGTACAGCTCACAAAAAGCACCGGTGTACTCCAGCACTTCTTCGGCGGTTTTGAGCTTGGTGAAGAAATGCGCCACTTCGGTCTTGATACCGCCGTTGCCAGCGATGTACATCTCCCAGCCGCTGTCCACACCAATGATCCCGACGTCCTTGATGCCGGCCTCGGCGCAGTTGCGCGGGCAGCCCGAGACCGCAAACTTCACCTTGTGCGGGGCATACATGCGCCACATGGCGCGCTCCAGGTCCTTGCCCATTTGCGTGCTGTCCTGCGTGCCCATGCGGCACCACTCGGAACCGACACAGGTCTTCACGGTGCGCAGGGCCTTGGCGTAGGCATGTCCACTGGGCATTCCGATGTCTTTCCACACCGCCACCAGGTCTTCCTTCTTCACGCCCAGCAAGTCGATGCGCTGGCCGCCAGTCACTTTCACCGTGGGGATGGCGTACTTGTCCACCACGTCGGCAATGCGGCGCAGCTCGCTGGCCGTGGTCTCACCGCCCCACATGCGCGGGATCACGCTGTAGGTGCCATCCTTCTGGATGTTGGCGTGGCTGCGTTCGTTGATGAAGCGGCTTTGTGGATCGTCCACCGCTTCCTTGGGCCAGCTGCTGATCAGGTAGTAGTTGACTGCCGGTCGGCAGGAAGCGCAGCCGTTGGGCGTCTTCCAGCCCAGGTGCTTGAAGACGGCGGCGGTGGTGAGCAGCTTGCTGCCATCCTCCAGCGGCGTGCGAATGGCTTCGCGCACGGCCTCGTGGCCCTTGTCGGTGCAGCCGCACATGGCCTTGGTCTTGGGCGTGGCGGAGTAGTCGCCGCCCGCCGTGAACATCAATATCTGTTCCACCAGGCCGGTGCAGGAGCCGCACGATGCGCTGGCCTTGGTGTGCTTGCGCACCTCTTCAATGGTGAACAGGCCCTTGTCCTTGATGGCCTTGCAGATCGTGCCTTTTTTCACACCGTTGCAGCCGCAGACTTCGGCGTCATCGGGCATGGTGGCGGCCTTGCTATGGCCTTCGTGGCCGACGTCACCGATGTTGCTTTCACCAAACATCAGCTTGTCGCGGATGTCGGCAATCGAGCGGCCATCGCGCAGGAGCTTGAAGTACCAGCTGCCGTCCACGGTGTCGCCGTACATGCAGGCACCGATCAACTTGTCGTCCTGGATCACCAGTTTTTTGTAGACACCACCAAAGGGGTCGCTCATGACAATCTCTTCGGTGTTGGGGCCGCCCATGAAGTTGCCGGCAGAAAACAGATCAATGCCGGTGACCTTGAGCTTGGTGGAGGTCAGCGACCCTTGGTAGCGGCCAATGCCGAACATGGCCAGGTGGTTCGCAGCCACCTTGGCTTGCTCGAACAGGGGTGCTACCAGACCGTAGGCAATGCCACGGTGGGCCGCGCATTCGCCCACGCTGTAGATGCGCGCGTCGGTCACGGTCTGCATGGTGTCGGTGACCACAATGCCCTTGTCCACATGCAGGCGCATGCTGCTGGCAAGCGCGGTGTTGGGACGTAT
>JAYVNF010000303.1:0-13022 GCA_043758575.1 Rhodoferax sp. | reverse complement strand
GTTGTGGGGTGATGGCTGACGTGAATAAAAGGGATGTTGGTGGTGCTCTATTGCAGCGCCTTGAGTGCGGGGTAAATCGCCTGGAAGCGCGCATAGCGCGGCGCCAGCAAGGCCTGCTCGGCCGGGTCGGGTTGGTAGCGGTGGGTGATGGCGGGCTGGGTGCACACCAGCTCCTGCGCGGCACCGGTGGCCAGCCAGCCCAGGCGCGCAGCACCCAGGGCGCCACCGGCGGCCGACTCGGCGGTCAGCACGATTTCCACGTTCAGGCTGGAGGCCAGTTGCTGGGCCCACATGGCGCTGCGGGCACCGCCGCCGACCAGGGACAGGCGTGTCACCTGGCTTCCCGCCTTTTTCAGCGCATTGAGGCCATCGGTCAAACCGAAGGTGACGCCTTCAATCACGGCATAGGCCATGGCCGCCTGGGTCGCGCTGTGGCTGATGTTGTGGAAACTGCCGCGCATGACTGCATCGTTGTGCGCCGTGCGCTCGCCGCTCAGGTAGGGCAGGAAGATCGGGGCGCTGGCGCGTTCGGCAAAGGACAGGCCAGCGGCCTTGGCTTCGAGTTCGGCTTCCGAGCCTGCACCCAGCGCCTCCTTGGCCCATTGCAGGCAGCTGGCGGCCGAGAGCATCACGCTCATCTGGTGCCAGCGCTGGGGCACGGCATGGCAGAAGGCATGCGTGGCACTTTCGGCATTCGGCGCAAATTTCGGGGTCACCACAAACAACACGCCGCTGGTGCCCAGCGAGAGAAAACCTTCGCCGGCGTTGACTGCGCCCATGCCGACCGCGCTAGAGGCGTTGTCACCGGCGCCACCGGCAATGACGATGCCTGCCTGCAATCCCAGCTGGCCGGCCACTGCCGCCGTCAAAAAGCCGCCGGGCGCGCTGCCTTCCACCACGCGCGGCATCTGCGCTTCCGTCATGCCGGTCAGCGCCAGCAGGGCGGGTGACCAGGCACGCTGTGCCACGTCCAGCCAGGCGGTGCCGCTGGCGTCCGACAGGTCGGTGATGTGCTCGCCGCTGAGCATCAGGCGCACATAGTCCTTGGGCAGCAGCACCTTGGCCACCTGCGCAAAGAGGGCCGGTTCGTGCTTGGCGACCCAGCGCAGCTTGGGCGCAGTGAAGCCCGGCATGATCAGGCTGCCGGCCAACAGCGCGGCCTCTGGCAGCGCGGCCATCATCTCCTGGCACTCCAGGGCAGAGCGCGTGTCGTTCCACAAAATGGCCGGGCGCAGCACCTGGTCCTGTGCGTCCAGCAGCACGGCGCCGTGCATCTGGCCCGACAGGCCTATGGCCTGCACTGCAGCGTATTCCGCGGGGTGGGCAGTTTTCAATTTGGCCAGCGCGGCTTGCGTCGCGGCCCACCAATCGGCCGGGTTTTGTTCGCTGTGGCCGGGGTGGGGGCGCGACACTTCCAGCGTGCTGCCAGCCGTGCCCAGCACCGTGTGGTCAGCGGCCAGCAGCAAGGCCTTGACCTCCGAAGTTCCAACATCAATTCCAATATACATGGGTGTGCCTTGAGGGGGTAAGTGGGGGTAAGTGGGAGGGTTAAAAGGTGAGGGCTTGTTTGTCAAAAAGGGCTCTGGCTTCCAGCGCGGCCACCAAAGGCGCCGGGCTGGTCCGGCGCCGGTACATGGGGCGCAGCTCGTGGTACATCACCAGGGCGGCCGCGCCCACCGCCGAGGCCAGACGGCCATAGCGGGCGGCGCGCAGCGTGGGCGCTTCCATGCCGGAGCTGCTGGCATAGGTTTGCAAGGTGGCTTGGGCCTGCTCCAGCAGGCCGGGGTAGCGCTCGCAGGAGGCGCCGCCCACCACCAGCACGCTGGGGTTGAACAGGGTCCACAGGTTTTGCAGCAGCACGCCCAGGTACTGGCCGCCTTCTGCGGGGCGCTGCATGCGGCCCAGGGCCTGGGCGCCCACAAAGGTTTCGGCACAGCCCCGGCGCCCGCAGGTGCACAGCGGCCCGTCCATTTGCAGCACGCTGTGGCCGACTTCGCCGGCCGAGCCCTGTGCGCCCGAGAACAAGCGGTCATTGAGCACGATGCCGGCGCCCACGCCCACATCGCAGGTGACAAACAACAGGGAGTCGTGGCTGCTGACACCGGCAAACTCGTATTCGCTGAGTGCGGCCGCGTCGGCCTCGTTGCGCACATGGATGTCCATGGCCGGCACCTGGGCCTGTGCCAGGGCGCGCTCCAGCAGGGGCACGATGGCCACGTTGCGCCAGCCCATATTGGGGGCAAAGCGCAACAGGCCGCTGGCCTCGTCAAAGGCGCCGGGCAGGCCCAGCCCCAAGCCTGAGATCTGCACGCGCACAGCGGCGAGCTGCTGCAGGGTGCGCGCCACAAGGAGCGCGGCCTGCTGGCACACCGCCTCGGGCGTGCGCCCTGCAGGCGACGCTTCCAGTGGCTCTTCCAGCACGCTGAGCACGCGCCCTGTGAGTGAGACGCCCACCACGCGCAGGCTGTGCACGGCGACTTCCACGCCTATCGTGGCGCGGTGTGTGTCGTCAATGTGCAGCGGCGTGGAGGGGCGCCCGGGGCCTTGCGCGGCGCTGGCACCGGTCTCGCTGAGCCAGGCTTCGTCAATCAACTCACGCACCAACTGGCTTACCGTGGTTTTGGTCAGGCCGCTGGCCTGCGCCAGCTGCGCCCGCGACAGACCACCCTGGTTGCGCAACAGGCGCAGCAGCACGCTGCGGTTGATGCGCTTGACGAGTTGTTGGTCTCCGGTGGATTGCATGGGTAATTAATAAGTCCAGTGAACTAATTATCGAAGAACCAGGGCTGCGTACCCATAGGGGAAAACCCTGCGACCCTCTGCACACTGGCGGTTTGTATTATTGGAAGCACACTCCGTACAACAGCGAGCCCGTCTTGTCTACCGCCCCCACGCCCTCTGCCATCACACCGTCTCCCACTGCGCCATCGCCCGCCGCGCAAGAGACGTCCCCAGTTGCAGCAGCCCTGGACCGTGCCCAGGCCAGTTTGAAGCAGGGCCACAGCGCCCAGGCCGTGCGCTGCCTCAGCCAGGCCCTGGAGCAGGCTCCGCAGCAGACCGCGCTCTGGGCCGGTCTGGGCGTGGCACTGCGCTTTGCAGCGCGGCTGGAGGACGCGGCCCAGGCCTTTGAAAAAGCCCTGGCACTGGAGCCGGGGCGCGCCGATGCCCAGGTGCACCTGGGCATGATCCGCCTGGCCCAGGGCCGCCAGGACGAAGGCTGGCCGCTGTACCAGGCGCGCTGGCGCAGCCCGCACTGGACCGAGCGCCTGCGCTATCCCCTGGAGGCCCTGTGGCAGGGCCGGGTTAGCGCCGGTCTGCGTCTCTTGCTGTGGGGCGAGCAGGGTCTGGGCGACTGCCTGCAATTTGCCCGCTATGCACCCTGGCTGCAGCAAATGCTGCAGGCCCACGGTGCCAGCCTGGTGCTGGAAGTACCCGGGCCGCTGCAGCGCTTGCTGCGCCACAGCTGGCCGCAGCTAGAGTTTGCCGTGGCGGGTTCTGTGCGCGGGCGTTTTGACGCGCACCTGCCTTTGATGGATTTGCCCCATCGCTGGGGCGGTGTCGGGACGGGGGACTTGCTGCCCTACCTGCCTATAGCCTTGCCGTACCTGTTTGCACCTGGGCACGACGTGGAGTCTGTGCCTGCGCCCACGCAGCCCGCCTTGAAAGTGGGTGTGGTCTGGCAGGGCCGCCCCACCCATCCGGATGACCGCATGCGGTCCTTGCCCGCGGCCATGCTGCAGCCCTTGTTTGGTATGCCGGGTCTACACTGGGTCAGTCTGCAAAAAGATGTGGCCGACCATCCCGCATGGTTGCCCGAAACGATGAAGGACTGCGCGGACTTCCTGGACACCGCGCGCGTGATCCAGGGCCTGGACGTGGTGCTCAGCATCGACTCGGCGTTGGCGCATCTGACGGCTGCCATGGGCAAGCCGGTGCTGCTCCTGCTGCCACAGGTGTGCGACTGGCGCTGGGGCCTGGACACGGACAGCACGCCCTGGTACCCCGGCATGCGCCTGTTCCGTTGTGGCGCCCAGGAGAGCTGGCCCGATGTGCTGCTGCGCGTGGCGGCGGACTTGCGCTGCCGCACGCCACCGCCGCAAAACGCCGGAACTTTGGTGGTAGGCTGAGTGCTTGCAACCAAACGCCAACAAAACCCTGCACGCCATTGCGCTGTTTGAAGCCGTCAAGGGCGTGGCCGCCATTGCCGCCAGCCTGGGCCTGCTCAGCCTGGCGCACCGTGACGTGCGCAGCATGGCGTTTGCCCTGATTGGCCACTTCCACCTGGATCCGGATGCCCATTACCCGCACCTGCTGCTGGACTATGCAGATGTGCTGGCCAATGCCAACTTGCGCAATGCTGTGCTGCTGGCCTGGGGCTATGCCGCGATTCGGCTCACCGAAGGCTATGGCTTGTGGAAAGACCGGGCCTGGGCGGAGTGGCTGGCGGCCGTGTCCGGCGCTATTTACTTGCCGCTGGAACTGAACCATTTGTTGGGCCACACCACGCTTATCAATGGCGTGGTGCTGCTGGGCAATATGGCTGTCGTGGCTTTCATGGTGCTGCGGCTGCGACAGCGCAGGCGCCAGGCCCAGCCCTTGCCTGGCTAGCCTAGCCTAGGTCGGGAAGCGCCTTTGCGCGATGTACAGCAGGCCGTCAAAAATCAGGTTGTCTACCAGCGCAAAGGGCCGCGTCATGCTGGGTGCCATCTTCCAGGCCGCGCCCCCGGTCATGATGCAGGCGGGCTCGGCGCCGCAGTGCTGACGCACGTGCTGCACCATGCGTTCTACGGCACCGGCAATCGCGTAGGTGCCGCCGCTGGTCAGGGCGTCACTGGTGTTGGTGGGAAAGGGTGTGACGTCTCCGGTGGGCACGTGCAGGCCGGCGGTGCCGGACTCCAGCGCGCGCAGCATGATGCCGTGGCCGGGCAGGATCAGGCCGCCCAGAAAGGTGCCACTGGCGTCCACCGCTTCCACGGTCACAGCGGTACCCACCATCACCACCACCATGGGTTGCGCCGGCCCCTGCGCCAGCATGTGCTGGTAGGCACCTATCATGGCCACCCAACGGTCCGAGCCCAAGCGGGCCGGGTGGTCGTAGCCGTTGCGCAGGCCGGCCTCGGCTTCGCTGGCCACCACCCATTGGGGCGCCACGTCCCAGGCTTCCATCTGCTCTTCCACACGGCGGCGGATCACGTCGCTGGCCACGGCGCAGCCCAGCACATGGGTGGGTGCGTCCAGGCAGCTCCACGGCCCTTCGGCCAGCTTGTCGATGTTTTCCAGAAACTCGGCACCGTGGTCGAGCAGCATGGCATCGCTGCGGGGGCCGTCATACAGCGCCCATTTCAGGCGCGTGTTGCCAATGTCCAGGGCCAGAAAGCTCATGCGGTCCGCCGTGCGCTTCAGCTCTGGCGCCAGGGCAGGCCGGCCAGGCGCCAACCGCCTTTGCGGCCGCGCTGGGCGTTGGCGTCGGGGTCGCCCTCAAAGCCTTCCAGGATGTTGTAGGCCACCAGGCCCAGCTCGGTGGCGCGCTTGGCCGCCGCAATCGAGCGCACCCCGCTGCGGCACAGCAGCAGCACCTTCTTGTCGCCGGCGGCCGCCTTCACGGCGGCATCAAAGTCCGGGTTGAAGGCCATGCCGGGCCACTGCTTCCAGGCAATGGCGACCGCACCGGGCACAAAGCCGACCCATTCGCGCTCGGCATCGGTGCGCACATCGACCAGCACGGCCTCGCCGGCCTGCCACCAGGCATGGGCCAGGGTGTTGGCGATGTCGCCGGCATAGCCAACGGCCGCGCGCACGGTGGGGCTGTCGGTGGCGTCGGCATCGTGGCGCACGCCCGAGCTCAGGTTGGCGGGGACGGCTTCGTCGATGCGCAGGGGTTTGGGGAGGTTGAGAGCGTCCATGGTGGCGGTAAATTCCTGCAGTGTTTTGCCTGCGACCCGGGCGTTGTGCGCCTTCTCTTGGCCGATGCTGGAGTGGCTACGTCCCTGGTAATCGTGGCCCGGCCAGACCGTGGTGGCGTCCGGCAGGGTGAACAGAATCCGGGTCAGGCTGTGGTACAGGGCGGCGGCGCTGCCGGACTGGAAGTCGGTGCGCCCGCAGCCGTTGATCAACAGGGTGTCGCCGGTAAACACATGGCCCTGCCAGACATAGCTCATGCTGCCAGCGGTGTGGCCGGGCGTGTGCAAGGCCTTGAGGGTCTGGCTGCCAAACTGCAGTGTGGCGCCGTCCTGCAACTGCACGGCGGCGGTGCCAATGCCGCAAGCGGCGGGCACCGCAGTCTGGGCGCCGGCGTGTTCGGCCAGCAGGGCGGCACTGGTGATGTGGTCGGCGTGGGCGTGGGTTTCTAAGGTCCACAGCAGGCGCAGGCCGTTGGCGCGCACAAACTCCAGGTCGCGTTCGATCTGGGCGTCCACCGGGTCGATGATCAGGGCGTCCAGCGTGGAGGTATCCCACAGCACATAGGTGTAGGTGCTGGAGGCGGGGTCGAAAAGCTGGGTAGGTTGCATGGCGGATTCGCTTGGCAGTGTAAACACTTGTTACTGGCCCGGTCGCCTCCCTGCCGGTTTATTGTCCTGCGGTTTACCCTTGGGCTGGGCCACAGACCCAGCGACTAGCCAATGCGCGCCAGCAGGGTTTCCATGTCCTTGATCATCAGGTCCAGGTCGGTTTTTTGTGCCGCATCGGGCTGGATGCGGGCGTTGAGCTCTTGCTCCAGAAAGCATACCGTCATGCGCAGGTAGGTGCTGTCCAGTGCCTTGCGCACGGCCGAGAACTGCTGGCCAATCTTCAGGCAGTTCTCGCCTTCTTCCACCATGCGCTGGATGCCGCGCAACTGGCCCTCGGCACGGCGCAGCCGGTTGAGTACGTCGGTTCGGGCCGCTTGGTCTTTCAAAACGCTCATGGCGCAAATCTCCGATGGGGGTAACTAAAGGGCGTCATTGTCCCAGTTGTTTTCTGCCTTGGGCCAAGCACAGCGGGAGCAGCAGGCCTTTATTTGACGCCCGGCATTTTATTTCTGGCAGGCCACGGCCGACTCCGGCACGCCCAGCTTCTTCAGCATCCAGCCCATGGGGCAGACATCGGTGATGCCAAACTGAAACAGGTTGGCACCCACAAAGGCAGTGAAGTACAGCCAGTTGTGCGAGACAAACAGCGGGCTGGCGTCCACGCCCAGGGCCAGCGAGAGCAGGATGAAGCTGCCGGCAAAAAGGTGGATGTAGCGGGTGACGGTCATGGTGAACTCCTTGGATGAAAAAGATTTAAGGGTGGGGCGCCTTGTCGGCCAGGCGCACGATGCCCAGGGCCTTGAGCACATACTTCTCGTAGACCGGCTCGGAGGTGCCTTGTCTGATCTTGCGCATGAAGTATTTCTCGAAGGCAATCTTGGCCAGGTGCACCCACTTGCCCTTTTTGAACCAGTTCACATTGCGCGGCGGGATTTGCGGCAGGGCCACAAAGGCCGCACCGGTGTCGCCCATGTCGGCCAGGCAGATGGCGTTCCAGGTGCCCTTGGACAGGGCCGGTTTGCCGGCCAGCTCTGCGGCAATATTGTGGGCAATGGCGCCCACCATGCTCTCGATCATGTAGCCGGTCTTGGGTGTGCCGGTGGCCACCGGGGTGACTTCCACCGGCGGGATAGCGACGCAGACGCCGGCCGAGAAGATGTTCTTGTAAGCCTTGCTGCGCTGGTAGGCGTCAATCAGCACAAAGCCGCGCGGGTTGCACAAATTGGGCACGGCAGCCACCGCGTCCACGCCCTTGAAGGCCGGCAGCATCATGGACAGCTTGAAGGGTAGTTCGTGCTCCTTGTAGACATTGCCCAGGTCATCGAGCTGGGTGACAAACAGCTTGCCCGCTTCGACCCGGGTGGTCTTGGCGTTGGTGATCCACTTCATGTCGCGGTTGCGCATTTCGGACTCCAGCATGGACTTGCTGTCGCCCACGCCACCCAGGCCGAGGTGGCCAATATAGGGCTCGCTGGACACATAGGTCATGGGCACCAGATGGCGCAGCTTGCGGCGGCGCAAATCCGTGTCCAGGATGAAGGCGAACTCATAGGCCGGGCCAAAGCAGCTGGCGCCGGGCATGGCACCTATCACCAGCGGGCCGGGGTTCTGCAGGAAGCTCTCGTAGTCGGCCCAAAAGGCCTGGGCATGGTCCACGCTGCAGATCGAATGGGTGAAGCCACCGCCGCCATGCGAGAGGGGACCTGCGCCAGGCACTTCGCCAAAGGACAGCTTGGGGCCGGTGGTGATGACCAGGTAGTCGTAGTGGACGCTCTCGCCATTGCCCAGGCTCAGGCTGTTGGCTTCGGCGTTGATGGCGGTGACCGGCTGCGCGATGAAGCCAATGCCCTTGCGCTCCAGGTAGGGGCGGATCGGCAGGGTGATCTCTTCGCGCTGGCGCCAGCCCACGGCCAGCCAGGGGTTGCTGGGCACGAATTGAAAATAGTCCACCGCGTTGACGACGGTGATTGTGTGTTCCTTGCCAAGCAGGTCGCGTAGTTCATAGGCGGCGGGCATACCGCCTATGCCTGCGCCGACGATCACGATATGGGCCATGGGTTTGTCTCCGGGTTTATTGTGGATTTAAGGTGCTAACAGGGGCGCGTCTGTGCGCGCTTCCATACGCCTGTGAAACAGCGCGTAATAGAGAACCGGTATCACCACCAGCGTGAGCAGGGTGGACACCAGAATGCCGAAAATCAGGGAGATGGCCAGCCCGTTGAAGATCGGGTCGTCCAGGATGAAGAAGGCGCCAATCATGGCGGCCAGGCCGGTCAGCACAATCGGCTGCGCCCGCACCACCGCCGACTGCAGCACGGCGGTCTTGAAGGCCATGCCCTGGGCCAGCTGCAGCTCGATAAAGTCCACCAGCAGGATGGAGTTGCGCACGATGATGCCGGCCAGCGCAATCATGCCAATCATGCTGGTTGCGGTGAACTGCGCACCCAAGAGCGCGTGGCCGGGCATCACGCCGATGAGGGTCAGCGGAATCGGCGCCATGATCACCAGCGGTGTCAGGTAGCTCTTGAACTGCGCCACCACCAGCAGGTAAATCAGGATCAGGCCGACGCCATAGGCGGCGCCCATGTCACGGAAGGTGTCATAGGTGATTTGCGACTCGCCATCCCATTTGAGGGCGTATTGGCGGTAGGTGTCGGCAGGTTGGTGAATCCAGTATTCGCCCACGGCCTGGTCCTTGCCGCGCGCGGCGTCGGCGAGCTTGCCACGGATGGCAAACAGGCCGTAGAGCGGCGAGTCCAGCGGGCCCGCCATATCGCCAAACACGTAGCTCACGCCCAAGAGGTCCTTGGTGTAGAGCTGCTTGTCGATGATGCCGTGCTCCACTTCCACCAGGCTGGACAAGGGCACGAGCTGGCCTGCGCCGGTGGTCCCTGCGCTGGGCGCCGCACGCATAGGCAGGGTCAGAATTGCGTCCAGTCCGACCTGGCTCTCCAGCGGCAATTGGATGCGCACCGGCACCGGGTACTTGGACTGGCCGTCATGCAGGTAGGCCGCGTCCGCACCCGACAGGGCGGTGGCCACGGTTTGCGCAATCGCGGCCACCGGGATGCCCAGGCTGTCGGCGCGCTGGCGGCGCACGCGCAGAAAGGCGCGTGGCGCGTCCTCGCGCAGGCTGCTGTCCACACCGACGATGTCGGGCGTGGCGGCAAACGAGGCTTGCACTTGCGCCGCCAGCTGCTGGCGCCCGGCCTCATCGGGGCCGTAAATTTCGGCCACCAGGGGCGACGTCACCGGCGGGCCGGGTGGCACTTCCACCACCTTGACGCGGGCCTGATGGGCGGCGCCGATTTGCTCCAGTGCCGGGCGCAGGCGCTGGGCGATGGCGTGGCTCTTCTCGCTGCGCTGGTGCTTGTCCACCAGGTTCACCTGCAGATCGCCCTGCTCGGCGTCGGCACGCAGGTAGTACTGGCGCACCAGGCCGTTGAAAGTGATGGGCGAGGCGGTGCCGGCATAGCCCTGCAGGTGCGTGACTTCTGGCTGTTTGGCCAAAAAGGCGCCCAGCTCCTGCAAGGTGGCGGCGGTGTCTTCCAGCGGCGTGCCGGCCGGCATGTCCACGATCACCTGGAACTCGCTCTTGTTGTCAAAGGGCAGCATCTTCAGCACCACCAGCTGCACCAGGGCCAGGCCCACCGACAGCAGCAGGGCCGCCAGAATGCCCGCCAGCAGCAGCCAGCGCTTGCGTGTGCTGTTGAGCAAAGGCGAAAGAATGGTGTTGAAGAGGCGCTGCACCTTGCCCACCACTGGCGCGGGCGCAGTGCCGGCCTGACCAGGGCCGCTTGCGCCATCTGCGCGCTGGGCGCCGCTGGCAGCAGCCTGGCTGAGGTGTGGACCGTCATGGCCGGGCGCCGCGTGTTCGCGCATCAGCTTCAGGGCCAGCCAGGGCGTGACGGTAAAGGCAATGGCCAGCGAGATCGCCATGCCCAGGCTGGAGTTGATCGGGATCGGGCTCATGTAGGGGCCCATCAGGCCGCTCACAAAAGCCATGGGCAGCAGCGCGGCAATGACAGTGAGCGTGGCCAGGATGGTGGGCCCGCCGACCTCGTCCACGGCGTGGGGAATGATGTCGCGCAGGCGCGCCCCGGGCTTGAGCTGTTGGTGGCGGTGGATGTTCTCCACCACCACGATGGCGTCATCGACCAGGATGCCGATCGAAAAAATCAGCGCGAACAGTGACACCCGGTTCAGCGTAAAGCCCCAGGCCCAGGAGGCAAACAGGGTGGCGGTGAGGGTCAGGATGACAGCGGCGCCCACAATCACGGCCTCGCGCCGGCCCAGGGCCAGGCCGACCAGCAGAATCACCGAGCCGGTGGCAAAGGCCAGCTTCTGGATCAGCTTGTTGGCCTTCTCGGCGGCGGTCTGGCCGTAGTCGCGGGTCACCGTGGCCTCGACATTGGCCGGGATCACGGTATTGCGCAGCGCCTCCATGCGTGCGCGTACGGCGGTCGACACGTCGACCGCGTTTTCGCCTGGTTTCTTGCTCACCTGGATGGTGACGGCGGGGTAGCTTTGGCTGCTCTGACCGGGCGTGAACCAGGCATAGTGCTGCACCTGCTGGGCGCCGGCACTGACCACGGCCACATCGCGCAGGAACACCGGTTTGCCGTTGCTCACGCCCACCACCATCTCGGCCACGTCGTCGGCGTTGCGCAGGAACTCACCCGCATCCACGGCAAGGGTCTGGCTGGTGGCATTGCCAGCGCTCTGCAGCACGGCGCCCGCGGGCGTGCCAAAGTTGGCCGCAGCCACCAGCTTGTGCAGGCTCACAATATCCACGCCACGCGCACGCATGCGCTCCGGATCGATCTGGATCTGCACCGAGCGGCCCGGGCCGCCAATCGTCTTGACCTCGCGCACGCCGCCCACGGTCTTGAGTTCGGCTTCCAGCGCGTGCGCCACGGTTTCCAGCTCCAGGGCCGAGCTGCTGTCCTTGGCCCATAGGGTCAGGGCCAGCACCGGCACATCGTCAATGCCCTTGGGTTTGACAATGGGGCTGAGCGTGCCCAAGCCGCGCGGCAGCCAGTCCTGGTTGGCGTTGAGCACATCGAACAGGCGCACCAGCGCCTCAGAGTGCGCCACACCGACCTTGAACTGCACCGTCAGCACGGCCATGCCGGGGCGCGCCACCGAGTAGGTGTGCTCAATGCCGGCCATCTGGCCCAGCACCTGTTCGGCCGGTCTGGCCACCATGTTTTGCACATCCGCACTACTGGCCCCGGGGAAGGGGATCAGCACATTGGCCATGGTCACATTGATTTGCGGTTCTTCCTCGCGCGGTGTCACCAGCACCGCGAACAGGCCCAGCAGCAGGGCCACCAGGGCCAGCAAGGGGGTGAGCGCATGGTTCTGAAAGGTGGCCGCAATGCGGCCGGAAAATCCGAGCTTGGCGTGGGTCATGGCGGGCTTATTTGCCGGCGGGCTGGGCGCCGGAATCGCGGTCGGAGCGGGCGTCGGGTTGGGCCGCACGCAGCGGGTCGGTGGCGACTTGCTCACCGGCACGCAGGCCCGACAGCACTTCCACCCGCTCGCCAGCCAGGCTGGCACCCAGGCGCACGGCGCGCAGGGCAAAGCCCTGGCCGGAGGCCACATAGACGGCGCTGAGCTCCCCCCGGCGCACCACTGCGGCGGCCGGCAGCGTCAGGCGGGGTGCGCTAGGGGCGCCGCTGGCACTGCTGGCAAAGCTGACCCGCAGCTGCTGCCCGGGCAGCAGGGCGGCGGACTCCTTGGCCGGCAGGTCCATGCGCCATTCGATGGTCTGGGACACCGGGTCGCTGCTGGGCACTTCCAGGCGGTTCAGGGGCGCCATGCTCTGCAGCGTGCCGGCGTTGTCCACCAGCACCCGGGTTTGGGGCGACTGGCGCACCGCCAGGCTGCGTGAGGCAGGCACTTGCACCACGGCGCGCAACGGTTGCGGCGCATAGACCACCAACAGCGGCGTGCCGGGCACCGCCAGGTCGCCGGCCTGGGCAAAGGTTTGCAGTACCCAGCCATCCAGTGGCGAGGTGACGCGGGCATAGCCCTGGGTCAGGGCGGACTGGCGCGCCGCGGCCGCCGCCTGCGCGCGCTGGGCCTGGGCCGCTTGGTACTGGGCGGTGGCCGTGTCGAGTGCGGAGCGGCTGACAAAGCCCTGGCTTTGCAGATTGCGCGTGCGCTCCAGCTGGGCCTGGGCCAGGCCCAGCTCGGCCTCGGCCTGGTTGACCTGGGCCTGGGCATGCTGCCCGCCGACCTGGGCCTCGCGGTCGTCAATGCTGACCAGCACCTGGCCAGCGCGCACCCGGTCGCCGGCCTTGACCGCGAAGCGGGTGATGCGCCCAGAGGCCTGCGCGGCGACCGTGCTTTGGTTGACGGCCTGGACCACACCGTCCAGCACATAGCCGCTGTCCGCAGCACTGCTGTGCACGGTCACGGTGGGAACGGCGCCCGAGGCGGCCAGGGCCGACCCGCAGAAGGCGGCCATGCTGCTGGCAAGGAGGGCCACAGCGGCGGTGCGGCGCA
>JAYVNF010000302.1:0-13051 GCA_043758575.1 Rhodoferax sp. | reverse complement strand
AGGCCGTCATCCCCGAGAGCACCTTTGCCCGCATCTACCAGGAGATCATCAACTTCTGCAAAACGAACGGCAACTTCGACCCCGTGACCATGGGCACGGTGCCCAACGTCGGCCTGATGGCCCAGCAGGCCGAGGAATACGGCTCGCACGACAAGACCTTCGAGATTGCCGAAGACGGCGTGGCCAACATCACCGATGTGGCCACCGGCGAAGTGATCTTGAGCCAGAACGTGGAAGCCGGCGACATCTGGCGCATGTGCCAGTGCAAGGACGCAGCGATTCGCGACTGGGTCAAGCTGGCCGTCACACGCGGCCGCAACTCCGGCATGCCGGTGGTGTTCTGGCTCGATGCCTACCGCCCGCACGAAGCCCAGCTCATCACCAAGGTGAAGATGTACCTGCACGAGCACGACACCACCGGCCTGGATATCCAGATCATGAGCCAGGTGCGCGCCATGCGCTACACGCTGGAGCGCGTCATCCGTGGCCAGGACACCATCAGCGCCACCGGCAACATCCTGCGCGACTACCTGACCGACCTGTTCCCCATCATGGAACTGGGTACCTCGGCCAAGATGCTCTCGGTGGTGCCCTTGATGGCCGGCGGTGGCATGTACGAAACCGGTGCTGGCGGCTCCGCGCCCAAGCACGTGCAGCAGCTGGTGGAAGAAAACCACCTGCGCTGGGATTCACTGGGTGAGTTCCTCGCCCTGGCCGTGAGCCTGGAAGACATGGGTATCAAGAACGGCAACAACAAGGCCAAGATCCTGGCCCGCACCCTGGACGCCGCCACCGGCAAACTGCTGGACAACAACAAGGGCCCATCGCCCAAGACCGGCCAACTGGACAACCGTGGCAGCCAGTTCTACCTCTCCATGTACTGGGCGCAGGAGCTTGCTACGCAGACCGAAGACAAGGAACTGCAAGCCAAATTCTCCAAGCTGGCCCAAACCCTGGCCGACAACGAACAGAAGATCACCGAAGAGCTCAAGGCCGTGCAAGGACACGCCGTGGATATCGGTGGCTACTACCTGCCCGACACCCAGAAGGTGGATGCGGTGATGCGGCCCAGTGCCACTTTCAATGCGGCACTGGAGGGCGTTGGCGCCTAAGCTGACGGGCTGTTCACACAACCCCAAGGGGCATCGCGAGATGCCCCTTTTTTTCCACACGGAGTACACCCCATGCACCCAACGCCCCAGACCACCGGGCTTCAACTGCTGTCCACCATCAAGTCCAGCGGCCAGCTGGAGCTCAGCCTGGTGTCCATAGACACTCCCACGCCGGCAGCAGATGAAGTGGTGGTTCGCATTGAGGCCGCCCCCCTCAACCCCTCGGACATCGGCCTGCTTTTTGGGGCCGCCGACATGAGCACGGCGGAGGCATCGGGCACAGCACAGCAGCCGGTGCTCACAGCCACGGTTCCTGCCAGGCACATGCGGGCCATGGCGGGCCGCCTGGACCAGGCCATGGCCGTGGGCAACGAGGGCGCAGGTGTTGTGGTGGCCGCAGGTGCTTCGGACGCCGCGCAGGCGCTCCTGGGCAAGGTGGTGGCGGTGCTGGGCGGTGCCATGTACAGCCAGTACCGCTGCCTCAAGCTGGAGCAGTGCATGCTGCTGCCCGATGGCACCCTGCCCGCGCAGGGCGCATCGTGCTTTGTCAACCCGCTCACCGCACTGGGCATGGTGGAGACCATGCGGCGCGAAGGACACCAGGCCTTGGTGCACACGGCGGCGGCCTCCAACCTGGGCCAGATGCTCAACCGGATTTGCCTGCAGGACCGCATTCCCCTGGTCAACATCGTGCGCAAGGCTGAGCAAGAGGCGCTGCTACGCGCCCAAGGCGCGCTGCATGTTTGCAACATGGCCTCCGCCACCTTCCAGGAAGATCTGACGCAGGCACTGAAGGACACCGGGGCCACCATTGCCTTTGACGCGATCGGTGGCGGCAAGCTGGCGGGCCAGATCCTGGGCTGCATGGAGCTGGCCCTGAGCGCCCAGGCCAAGGAATACAGCCGCTACGGCTCGACCACCCACAAACAGGTCTACATCTATGGCGCTCTGGACAGCGCGCCCACCGAACTCAACCGCAGCTATGGCATGGCCTGGGGCGTGGGTGGATGGCTGCTGTTTCCTTTTTTGCAGCGTATCGGGGCAGCGGACGCCCAGGCTTTGCGCCAACGCGTGGTGCGCGAATTGACGAGCACCTTCGCCAGCAGCTACACCAAGGAAATTTCACTGGCAGAGGCGCTGCAGCCCAAAGTGATTACAGCCTATGCACAGCGTGCCACCGGCAGCAAATACCTGATCAATCCCAGCAAGTGACTCCCGCCCTCGCCCTACCCCTTCCCCCAGGCCTGATTGCCGTCACCGGCGCTGAAGGCAGCGGCAAGACCCGGTATGTGCGCCGCTTGAGCGGGGACCTGCCGGGCGAAAGTTCGCACCCGGATGCCCTGTGGCTGGACCTTGGCCTGCCGGCGCAGCAGCAGCTAACGCCCCAGCAGGTGTGGGACGGCTTGCGCGTGTGCTGCCCGCAATGGAGTGCCGCCTTGCAGCAGGACCTGATGGGCGCCCTGGGCTTGCGTCCCCACCTGGACAAGCAGCTCTACATGCTCTCTACGGGCAGCCGGCGCAAGGTGGCCCTGGTGGGCTTGCTGGCCAGTGGCGCCACCGTCACCTGCCTGGACCAACCCTACGCGGCGCTGGACCTGGCTTCGATCCGGGTGCTGCGCGGCTTTTTGCAGGACATGGCCGCACACTGCAGCCGCAGCTGGGTGGTGGCCGACTACGAGGCCGATCCGCTGCTGGACTGGAGCCGCGTGATCGCGCTCGGCTGAGTGACAATGCCGGCCAGCCTACTGAAAAATGCAATGAACGACACCACCCAAGAGCCCATTCACCAAGACCGCGTCTGGAGCGATGAACGCTGGACCGCGCGCGTGATCAAAAACGAAGACGACGACGGCTGGGCCGTGGCCATGACACTGCACAGCGAGTCCGAGCCGGCCCTGGTCGGGCCCTGGACCATGGGGCGCGACAAAAAGAACCCAAAGCCGTTGGACGTGAACGCCTTCAACACCCTGGTCAAAACCGCCAGCGAGGTGATGCGCCGCAACGAGCAACAGCTGCATGCACAGCTCAACCGCAACGTCACCATCACCCGTGGCGCGCAGCGCATCCGGGTCAGCCTGTGCATCGTGCCCGATGAGGAAGGCGCCGCGGCCTCGCTGCTGGCCGAGGACAGCTTCGGTGAAGAGCTGGGGCGTGCCGCCGTCTCTCCGGCCTTTACGCTCAACGTCACAAGCGCCCTGGCCTGGGCCGAATCCGGCTTTGCGCGACCGCCACAGTAGGGGCATAGAATCCGCCACACCGTGGGCACCGGCGTGCCCCATTGATTGCAACAAGGAAACCACCATGAGCCAACTCAAGCTGACCTATTTCGACTTCCACGGCGGCCGTGCCGAGCCGGCCCGCCTGGCCCTGCACATTGGCGGTATTGCCTTTGAGGACAGCCGCTTTGCCTTCCCCGAATTTGCCGAGGTGCGCAAATCCACCCCCTTTGGCCAGGTGCCCACGCTGCACGTGGACGGCGTGCTGGTGACCCAGAGCGACGCCATCACCCGCTACGTGGGCAAGCTCACCGGCCTGTACCCCACAGATGCCTACCAGGCGCTGCTGTGTGACGAGGTCATGGGTGCGGTGGAAGACATCACCATCAAACTGGCCAGCACCTTTGGCCTAACCGGTGACGCCCTGAAAGACGCGCGCACCGCTTTTGTCGAAGGCCCGCTGAGCACCTACCTGCGTTGGTTGCAAAGCCAGCTGCAGGCGCACGGTGGCCTGTACTTTGCCGACAACCGCCTGACCATTGCCGACCTCAAGGTGTTTGGCTATGTGCGCGGCCTGGGCTCAGGCCGGCTGGACCATGTGCCCACCGATGTGGTGGAGACGGTGGCGCCCTTGCTCAACGTCCACATGCAGCGCATAGGGCAGACCCCGGCCATCGCCCAGTACTACGCCAAGTAAGCAAGGCAGACAGCGACGCCCTCCCCGCAGCATGTGGACACCATGAACCCCTTGCTTTCCATGTTGGCTCTGTGCCTGGCCGCCGTGACGGCCACGGCACAGGCGGCAGAAGTCAGCGTGGCGGTGGCGGCGAACTTCACCGCGCCCATGCAAAAGATTGCCGCGGCCTTTGAGCAGGAGACCGGCCATAAGGCCCTCCTCTCCTTCGGCTCTACGGGCAAGTTTTACGCCCAGATCAAAAATGGCGCGCCTTTCCAAATTCTGTTGGCCGCCGACCAGGAGACCCCCGCCAAGCTGGAACAGGAAAACCAGACCGCCCCGGGCACGCGCTTCACCTATGCCACCGGCCGACTGGTGCTGTGGAGCAAGCAGCCCGGGCTGGTCGATGACAAAGGTGAGGTGCTGCGCAAAGGCGGCTTTGACAAGCTGGCCATTGCCGACCCCAAACTGGCGCCGTATGGTGCAGCGGCCGTGGAAGTGATGGAGAAAATGGGACTGCGCCAGGCCCTGCAATCAAGAATCGTGCAAGGGGAAAACATCGCCATGGCCTACCAGTTTGTGGGCACCGGCAATGCGGCACTGGGCTTCATCGCTCTGTCCCAGGTCATGATCGACGGAAAAATAGCCGAAGGCTCGGCCTGGATCGTACCCTTGAACCTGCATGCCGCCATCCGCCAGGATGCCGTGGCACTGGCCAACAGCAAAGACAATCCGGCTGCTGCGTCCCTGCTGAGCTACCTGAAGAGCGAGAAGGCCAAAACCATCATCCGCGCATTTGGCTACGAGCTGTAGTTCCGCGCAGGGGCTGGCGCAGAGCCAGTGGCACGCCGCTCAGCGGTCCTTGCTGACGACCAGCTTGTCGTTCCTGCGTGGCTTACCGGCACGGCCGGTCTTGCTCCACTCGTAGTCGTGGCCATCCGGTGTTTTTCCGTCCACCACGGAGTCCACGCCGGGCTTGCCGACCTGGCGCGGATCCTCGGCCACCATGGTCACAAAGGAATGCCCGGCCTCACGCCGGTCTTTGACAATCTCCAGCGCCCGTGTCAGCTGCTCCTCATCTTGCGAGCAGGCTTGGTTGTCGGCGTCGGACCAGTAAATTTTGAACATCGGCCATCATAAAGCTAGGCCTGTTTACCGATCACGCAAAACACACTACAGGGTGCCTCTTCCACCAGGGCACTGGAGATGGAGCCGCTCCACCAGCGCGCCACCCGGCTGTCCATGTGCCGGTGCCCAACCACAATCAAATCCGCCGAGATGCCACGCGCAAAGCGGCTGATTTCCATCACCGGGTCGCCCTGCAGAATTTGCCCGTTGACCTCAAAGCCCGCATCGCTGAGCTTTTGCACGCCCTCGTCCAGAATGCCCTGGAAGCGGGTTTTCTCGGCATCGTCCCAGGCCGGGTTGTAAATGCCACCACCGGCATAGGCCACAGGGTCAAAGCCCGGCTTCACCGCCACCAGCCAGACCCGGCTGCCACTCCACAGCGCCAGCTCCTTGGTGTCGGTCAGGGCGTTTTGCCCCTCCTGGGATCCGTTGTAGGCAAACAGAATGGTCTTGTACATGGACGAAGCTCCTGGATATGAAAGCCAATGCGCACACTGAGCGCCAGCCCATTCTGTTCTTGCACACCGGGAATTGCAATGCAAAAACAGGGCTTGGCGCTGCGTAGCGCTGTGGACACTGGATTGGCACGGGTCGGGCCAGGGTCCGACGCCATGCGGGCGCCTGGAGGACGCTAGCGGGCAGCGTCCGGGTGGTGGCCGACAAACAGATCGGTGATGCTTTGGAGCTCGCGCGCTGCCACTGCGGGACCGGCATAACTGGCGATGGCCTGCAGCAAACGCGGACGCTTTTGCCACAGCGCCTCGATGCTGATGGCCAGCGCCAATTCCATTTCCATTTGCGGCTGCATGGAGCCGCAATGCTTGGCCAAGGCGGCCAGCATGGCAGAGCGAATCTGCTCCAAAACCGGCACCTCGGCCGGAGTTGATTTGTCACGGCGCAGTGCCGCCCAAAAGCTGCTCTTTGTGCGCATGTCTACTCCTGCGGCGAAGACCGATTGCCGCCAACAATCGAGTCTACGTGAATGCCCTGGTGGCGCAGATTTGCAATCGTAAGCAAACGCTTCAAGACGGCAAAAAGTCCACCGGCCAGGTCACCACCATCTCGTCCACATCCTTGGCTGAGAAATCAAACTGGCGTATGCGCGCCAGCAGCTTGGCTTCCAGGGCCGGCGCCTTGAGTTCACTGGAGACGATGCGGCAGTCGATCACGCCACCGCTGGGCGCAATTTTGAGCTCCAGCACCACCTTGCCCTGCAGGCCCGGCTCCTCGCGCAGGGCTCGGTTGTAGATGGCGTAGATGGCGACCTTGTTGCGCTCAAAGACCAGCTTGATTTCTTCAATCGAACGTGAGGCCTTGCCGCTGCTGCCCCGGGCCAGCTTGCCGCCGGCGCCGCTGCCATTTCCAACACCGCCACTGCCCGTCCCATTTCCAGTCCCATTGCCCGAGCCGGAGCGCACACCCCCGCCGCCCGCACCGCCGCCACCACCACCGCCGGCCACACCGGCCACCAGGGTGGTGGCGCGCCCGGCCAGCCCGCCGCCGCCGGAGTTGCTGCTGATGGCTGCGGTGTTGATACCGCCGCTGCCACTGGTGGCGTTGGAGGTAATCAGCGCGCGGCTGGGCAGGCCAGCCTCGGTGCCGGCGCCCACGCCCACCCCCGCACCGCTGCCTACACCCGGGCCCTGCTTGACGGCGCCGAGTTGCACCGCCGTGGGCGCACCATGCATTTCCGCCAGCTCGTGCGACATAGCCAACAGGCCTACACCGGCGGCCTTGCGGCGCGCCGCATCGCGCTCGCCCGCAGCCTTGTCGGCCTCGGGTACGCGCGCCTCGGGCACTGCGGCTTCCTTGCGCGCGGCGGGTCGGGGTGGCGGTTGGTCGCCAGGTGTCGCGGCGGGCTTGGCCGCGGCTGGTGCAGGCACTTCGGCAGACGGCGCCACCGGGACTGGCGGCTTCACGGCCACTGCTGGCACAGGTGGCGGCAGCTTGATGTTCTCCAGAATCAGGGTGGCACGCGCCGCAGGCAATTCCTCCGGTTTTGCACGCTCGGGTTGAATGACCGGCAGCAACAGCGTGAGCAGGCACACCGCCGCGCACAGCAGCAACACGGCGTTGCGCACGCGCGCAAAGCGCACATCGTCTTCGGGCGCGCCGGCCCAGGGCAGCACCGGCTGGCGAAAGGAAACACCCAGGCCCATCACGGCGCTCATGACTCCAGCCTCTGGCGCACGGCAAAGGACACGTCGCTGAAGTTGGCACGCGCGCTGGTGGCCATGATGCGACGCAGCAGCCGGTAGGGAATGTCCTTGTCGCCCATGATGGTGATGCGGTGGTTCAGGGGATCGTCCTGGGCGGTGGCCGTCTTGCGCCCGGCCTGCAGCTGCTCCAGCTCGGCCTGCAAGGGCGCGATGACATCAAAGTCCTGCGCCAGCGCATCGGCCACACTGGCCACCTTGCGGCCGTTGAGCGTGATCTCGCTGCGGTTCACGGCGATCACCACGGTCTCGCGCGGCGCGGTCTCGGAAATGGATTCGGGCAGCAGCACGGCCTTGGGGCTGGGCAGGATTTCCACACCGCCGGAATTGCTCAGCAGAAAGAAGATCAGGATGGTGAACACGTCAATCAGCGACACCAGGTTCATGTCCACCATGGTCTGGTTGCGGCTACGCCGGGCGGCGCGTTTTTGCAGCGGTGTGAGCTTCATGGCGCAGCCCCCTTGCGCAGTGGCGCGTCGCCAATCGCGACATTGGGGAAGAGCTCGGCGCGCACCCACTTGCCGCCCTGCTGCATGCGCCCGGAGCGCATGGCATCCACCACCTGCACCAGGGTGTCGTAGGGCGTGTCGGCCTCGGCCAGCACGGTGGCATCGCGTTGCTCAGGGAAGCGGTTCTTGAGCTGCTGCACCAGCAACCCTAAGGCCACGACATTCGGGCCCTCGGGCTTGGCAGCAATGCGCTCGATCAGGCCGCCATTGCGGTCGCCCACTTCCAGCGCGTCGGCGCGCACCACCACCTCGAGCTGCAAGTTATTGGCTTGGACCTGCTCCAGCGCACCGATGTTCTTGGCCGGCAGGCTGAGCTCTATCACCGAGAGGCGGGTGAACACGGCAGTGGACAGCAGGAAGGGCACCAGCACCACAATCAAATTGATGAAGGCGGTGATTTCCAGGTGCGCCGCGGTCTTGCGAAGGCGTCTGACTCGCATGCTGTGTTCTCTCTTAGTGCGCTTTGGCGGCGGAGGCTTGTTCGGCGTTGATGCGTTGCACCAGGTTCAAAAAGCTCATCTTGGCGGCCTCCAGGCCGTCCACGATTTCGCTGGTCTGGGCCTGCAAAAAGGCGTGGATCAGCAAAAAGGGAATAGCCACCATCAGCGCAAAGGCGGTGTTGTTCATGGCAATCGAAATACTGGCGGAGAGCAGCTCGGCCTTGTCAGCCGGATTGACCTGGGCCACGGCGGTAAAGCCCTTGATCAGGCCGATGATGGTGCCCAAGAGGCCCACCAGCGTGATCACATTGGCAAAGGTGGCGATGTAGTGGGTGCGCTTTTCCAGACGCGGCACGATTTCCATCATGCCCTCCTCCATGGCCGAGTCATAGTCTTCGCGCCGGCCCGGGCTTTGCATGCGCAGCAGGCCGTAGTGCACGATCTTGCCCACCGCCGCATCCGAACTCTCGGTCTGCGCGCGCACGTCCTTGAAGCGGCCCTGCTGCAGCAGCGGCAGTATCTTGGCCCAGACCGTGCGGTTGTCGCTGCTGGCCTTGCGCAAAAAGATGAAGCGCTCGATGGCAATCGACAGGCCCAGGGCCATGATGAGCAGGCTGGGGTAAATGAAGAGGCCGCAATCCTGGAAGAACTTGAGGGCAGTGCTGAAGGCATTCATGGGGTGGACTCCGTGAGAAAAGAAAAGGTGAAAGTAGTGAAGGGATGCAAGTGCCTGGCCTTAGGGCTTTTCAACGCATACAGGGGCTGCGGCAAGCGGCCTGCCGGGTGGGCTGTCCCTCATGGCCCGGCACCGCCGCTGGCAGGTGCGGCAGTCGTGGCCGGCGTACCGTGGCTGCGTACCAGTGCGTCATACTGCTGCTCGCGCCGCACCACATCGCGGTCCAGCGGCGCCAGCACTTCGTCCAGCACGCTGACCAGCGGACGCGCCGCCAGGTCACCGGGCTGCGGCTTTTTCCAGGGCACGATGTAGAGCACCTTGGGCAGCTCACGGTTGCCGGTGATGCGGGTCTTGTCGATCTCGGCGCGGTCCTGCGCCAGGCAGGGGGTAGCTGCCAGCAGCACGGCAGCACTGGCCAGCACCGTGATGCACGCCAGTTGCAACGCCATGCAGGCCATGCCCCTGCATGGCAGGTGGCTGCGCACAGCGGCAGCTACCGAGCGGGGGCGCTTGGGGGCGACGCTCATGGCTTCTCCTTGCGGTTCTTGATTTCGGCCAACCACTTGCTGACCGTGGCGTCGCCCTGGGGCTGCAGCGCCAGGTAGCGCTCATACAGGCCCTGGGCCCGGCGCGCATCGCCCAGGTACAGGTCCTGCAGAATGCCCAGGTTGAGGATGGCGCTGGCGTAGTCAGCATCCAGTGCCAGGGCTTGCTCATAGGCCTCACGGGCGGCCGCAAAGGCGCCGGCCTGGCGCTGGGCAATGCCGCGCTGGTTCAGCGCCTGGGCCTGGACTTGGGCCGGCGTGCTGGCGGCATTCGCAACGCCAGCGCCACTCTGGGCACTGTCGCCGCGTTCGGTCTTGCCAAAGCGCACCGGCAGCAGCTCGCGCAGCGCCTCAAAGCTGCGCTGCACCCAGGGGTCGTAGAGGCCGGTGCTGGCGCGCTGGGCGTTGAGCACATACATCTCGGTGGCCTTTTCTTCAAACGGGTAGGCCTGCTCTTCCAGCAGCACGTTGTACTGCTCGCGCTCCAGCTGGTTGAGCTTTTTGGGCCGCTCAGAGGCCATCAGGGCTTTGCCGAAGTCGCGGTACACGGTGGCGATCTGGTAGCTGGCTTCGGTGCTGACATCGGCCACACCGTAGTCGGTGGCCAGGGCATAGGCTTTGAGCGCTTCGTCCATCCTGGCGCGCTTTTGCTTGAGCTGCTTTTGCAGCGGCTCGACCAGGGCGATGCTGCGGTAGGCCTCGGCCACCGGCTCGGCCAGGGCCAAGGCGGCGCTGGCTGCCAGGTAGCGGCTGCGTGCGCTGCTGTTGGCTCCTGCACCTGCTTCGGCACCGATTCCTGCACCTGTGCCTGTGGCGACGGAAGCAGGCGGCTCGGCCTGCAGGATGTCTTTCATCAGGGCCAGCCTGCGTGCGCTGTTGCCATAGGCCTTGGCCAGGCGCGCCATTGCCCAGCGCGCCTCCTGGGCCTGCTCCAGGGGTTGCGGGTACTGGGCCAGGTAGCGGGCGTACAAACGGCTGGCGGCGTCCGTTGGCAGTGCGGCAGTGGCTGCCACTTTGCTGGCTGCCTTGCCGGTCGCCCTACCCGCTGTTTTGCCGGGCGCGGCGGGTGCTGCAGCGGGCGCAGGTGTTGGCGCCTTCTCCTGCAGAACGGCCGCCTGCCACAGCGCTGCGCGGGCCAGCTCCGGGTCTTTCTGCGTACCAGCCATGCGCTCAAACTCGGCCGCTGCAGCTGCCCACTGGCCTTGCTCGGAATAGGCCAGTGCCAGCTTTTCCGTCACCTGCGGCTGCAGCGGGTGGGCCGGGAAGCGGCGCCGGAATTCCTCCAGGCTGCGCGCGGCCTCGGCCCAATCTTTGAGCGCCATGCGTTGGGCTGCCGCGTCATAGAGCGCGGCCTGTTGCACATCCGACTGCGCCTCGGCGCTGCGCGCGGCGCGTTCGAAATGGTCCAGGGCGGCGCGGGTCTGGCCTTGGCCGCGTGCCGCTTCACCCTGCTTGTAGATGGCTGCGGCTTGGCGCTGCAGCAGGGCAGCGCGGGCGCTGCTGGCCTGGGGTGTGAGGGCCAGCACTTCAGCGTAGGCGCTTTCTGCGGCCGCAAAATCGCCCGCCTCAAAACGGGTGTGGGCCAGCACGGTCCAGGCCACGCGGCGTGGTTCGGCGGGTGCCGCTGGCTGCAAGTCGATAAGCGCCTGTGCGGCGGCGGCGGCGCGTGCGGGTTGCTGCAGGGCATACAGCTTGTCGGCGGCATCGGCCAGCACCGGGGCGGCACGCGCATCGGCGGGGAAGCGCTGGACAAAGCGCAGCGCGTTTTCCACACCGGCCATTTGCAGCGCAGGCAAGGCCGGCAAGCTTGGCAACACTGCCGAGGACGGCGAAGTCGGCACGGTCGGTGCCGCTGGCGTAACTGACACCGCTGCGGTTGCGCCTGATGCTGCGGCCTGTTGCTGGCGCGCGTTGGCCAGCAACAGGCCGTAGCCGGCCTCGGCACTGTCGGCATGCGCTGGGTAGGCATAGGCGGTCTGCTCGTATTCCACCGCCGCCTCGGCAAAGCGCTGGTCTTCAAACAGAAGCTCGGCCAACAAAAAGTTGTTGCGCGCGGCCTGCGGGTCGGCGGGGAAGGCGGCCAGGTAGTCGCGGTACCAGCGCACGGCCTGCTGGTAGTCGGCGCTTTGCCGAGTAGCCTGGGCCTGTGCATGGTAGTGGCGTGCCAGCTCGGCCAGATGGGTTTGCACCAGGGGCTGGGCCTTGTGCCAGGCTTCTGGGTTGGCGGGGCGGAACGCGCTGTCCTTACCGTAGCGGGCTACGTATTCCTTCTTGGCGTCCAGCGCCAGGTTGGCAAAGCCGTTGCCTTCGTAGATGGCAATCACGCGCGCCTGAAACATCGGCGCCTGCGCGTCCAGCGGGCGCTCCACCGAGAACAGGGCAAAGGTGTCGGCCGCGTCCTTCACCCGCTCCTGCTTGAGGTAGAGCGCACCGAGTTGCGCATAGACCAGATAGGCGTAGCCGCGCCGCGCCGGCGTAGTGACGAAAGGTGCAATCGACTCGGCACCCTGCAGATTGGCCAGGCACAGGCTGCTGACGCGGAAGGTGTCTTCCACCAGCTCGCGCTCTGGCCCGCTCAGGCCTTGTAAACCATCCTCGCCGCCGTTGGCGTCCAGGCCGACCAGCTTGGCGTCCAGCACGCCAAAGAAGGACTGCAAGGCGTCGTCCAGCTTGCCCTGCTTGAAGCGCGACCAGCCCTGCATATACAGCGCGCGGTCGTGGAAGCGGCCGTCCGGCTGGACCAGCACGGTGGCATAGGCCTGCTCGGCGCGGGCGTAGTCGGCCTGGGTGAACAGCAGCTCGCCACGGCGGAACTGCGCCTCCTGCAGGGCGCCGGTGGCGGGGTAGTCGCGCACCAGTCGCTCCAGCGTGGCCAGGGCCGCAGCCAGGTCGCCGCCCTGCTCTTGCGCACGGGCCAGTTGGTAGAGCACGCGGTCGTTGCCCAGGCTGTTGGGAAAGGTCTTGAGCAGCTCCTGGTAGCGCGCCACGGCGGCGCGGTAATCGGGCTCGCCACTGCCCTGCGGGTCGTCGCTCAGGCTGTCGGCGCGGTCCATCTCCAGGTCGCCGATGCGGCGCATCGCCTCCTCGCGCTGTGGGGCCAGCGGCGCCAGGTCCAGAAAGCCACGGTAGGCCTGTATGGCCTGCTCGGCATTGGCCGGCAGGCCCTGGTCGGGCCGCACGTCGACCGTGCGCTGGGCCAGGGTTTTGAGCGTGGGCTCGTTGTCCGGTGTGCCCTTGTTTTTGTGGGCGCAGGCCGCCAGCAGGCACACCAGCAGGACGCTGCACAGCAGGGGTGCGGCCGGTCTAGGGCTTGATCGCATGCTCGGCCTCCTGCGTCGCGGTGGGGCTGGCGCTGGCAGCACCGCCCGATGTAGAGCGGTCCAGCAACTGGGCCAGGGCAAAGCGGGCCTGCGTGGCATAGGCGGCAATGGTCTGCTGCTGGCGCTGCAGCGCGGCCACGGCCAGGTCCTGCAAGGCCTGTTGCTGCACGCTGCGCACATCTGTCACCTGCGCCAGCTGCAGAGGCAGGCGCG
>JAYVNF010000301.1:0-4324 GCA_043758575.1 Rhodoferax sp. | reverse complement strand
TTGCTGTCGGGGCGTAGCGCAGCCTGGTAGCGCATCTGGTTTGGGACCAGAGGGTCGAAGGTTCGAATCCTTTCGCCCCGACCACAGTTTTACGTTGTAAACAATGAATTAGCGAACACCTGAGAGATCGGGTCTTCGCTATTTTTTTTACAGGGTAGCGCGGGCATGCTCCAGCTCAAACCAGAAGCGGCTGCCCACGCCGACAGTGCTTTGCACGCCCATGTGCCCGCCCATCATTTCGACCAGGCGTTTGCTGATCACCAGTCCCACGCCGGTGCCGGTGGTCGTGCCCGCCTCCTGGCCCAGGCGATTGAAGGGCCCAAAGAGTTGCGCCAGTTGCACCGCGGACAGACCCAGGCCGGTGTCCTCCACGCTGATGCACACCAGCGGCTCGGCCGTGGCAGTGCAGTGCACTTCGATGCGACCGCCACTGCGGTTGTATTTGATGGCGTTGGTCAGCAGGTTGAGCAAGACCTGCTTGATGCGTATCGGATCGGCCTGCACCAGGCATGGCTGCGCGAAGACCGGAAAGTGCAGACCAATGCCGCGCGCCATTGCCAGCGGCTGGATCATGGCATCACAGTCGGCGAGCACATCGCCCAGTGAAACCTCTTGTGACTGGAGCACGATGCTGCCCGAATCGATGGAAGACAGCTCCAGGACTTCGTTGATCAGGCCCAGCAGGTACCAGCCCGCCTGCAGAATCTGCTTGACGCTTTTTTGCTGCCCCGGGGTGGGGGGGGTGGCCGGTGTCAAGCAGCTGGGTAAAGCCCAGTATCACGTTCAGCGGCGAACGCAGCTCATGGCTCATGCGCAGCAGGAATTCGGTCTTGGCCTGGTTGGCCGCCTCGGCCTCCGCCTTGGCAATGGCCAGTGCCGACTCGATGCGCTTGCGATCCTGCAGCAGTGAGAACCGGTCCATGGCATTTTCAATCAGGGTGGGTAAATTCCCCGCCCCTTGGGGCGTAATCTGTAGGAATGAGTCAATGGCCCGCGTCAGGCTGTCGGTGCTGGCCCAGCGCTTGCCGATGTAGTCCTGTGCGCCGGCACCCAGCAGCTGTTGTCCCTCGTCCACCGATGCGCCCGTGATCACTACCACCGGGCGGCACGGCAGGTCGGAGCCCTGGCGCAGGGCGGCGAGCACCTCCATCGCATTCATGTCGGGCAGGGCATAGTCCAGCAGCACGCAGTCCACCGGCCCGTGCTCCGGCGCGAATACCTTGCGCACGCCTTCCGCCCCCAGCGCAGCCTGGCTGAACGTGAAGCGGCGCCTACCGCTTTGCAGCAGCATCTGGCGCAGATCGGCGCAGTCATCTGCGTTGTCCTCAATCAGCAGGATGTGCAGGGTCGGTCTTTTCATGGGTAGGCGGTCAGGTTTCGCCCGGCAGCACGACGCTGCCCAACCAGTAGGTGAAAATTTGCTGCAACACCTGCAGATGCTGGGTATGGTCCACCGGCTTGACATGGTAGGCATTGGCGCCGCTGGCATAGCAGGACTGCAGGTCGCGCGGGTTGGCGGATGCGCTCAGAACCACCAGGGGCAATGTCTTGAAGGCCGCATCGTTGCGGATTTCCTGCAGCGCCTCGCGGCCATCGCTGCCCGGCGTGTTGAGGTCCAGCAGTACCAGCAGCGGTGAAGACAAGCGGCCCTGCAGCTCACCGCGCAACAGGCGCAGGCAGGCGTCGCCGGAGGTGGCACGCACCACCGGCTGGGTCAGACCGGCGCGCCGTGCGGCATCCTGCACAGTGGCAAAGTCCTCATCGGAATCTTCGACCACCAGGATGGAGCGCGCACGCATGGCTAAGGGCTGCCCGGCATGCCGGGCAAGGTGAAATAAAAGCTGCTGCCCACACCCGGGTTGGATTCCAGCCAGACGCAGCCGCCATGGCGCTGCACCAGCTTTTGAACGATGGTCAGGCCCGCGCCCGCGCCACCGCCATATTCATCACGCCCGTGCAGGCGCTTGAACAGGCGAAACACCTGCTTGTGGTGCCGCGGCTCTATGCCTATACCCTCGTCCCGGACATAGAAAATCGTGTGCCCGGCGGCCTCCAGCGGGGCACTGGAGGTCGCCGGCTCGTCGGCGGCGATGTAGCCGATTTCGATGCAGGCCGCGTCGCCCCGTTTGTATTTCAGCGCGTTGGCCAGCAGGTTGCTGTAGATCTCGCGCACCCGCAAGGGGTCACACAACAGGCTCGGCAGGGGGCGCGGCAGGGTGAGGCGGCAGGCGCCGTGGGGGCGGCGCGCACCGACCATCTCGATGGCCTCCTTGACCAGCAGGTTGAGATCGACCGTCTCGAAATCCAGTTCCATGCGGCCCACCTGGGAGAAGTGCAGCAGGGAGTCAAGCAAGCTGTCCATGCGCACCGTCAGGCGCATCACGCTTTGCACGCGCTGGCGGTTGTCGCCGTCGATCTGGATGGCGCTGTCCAGCACCTGGTGCGCATAGCGGTGAATGCCGCGCAGCGGCTCCTTCAGGTCGTGCGAGGCCACGTAGGCAAAGGCGTCCAGCTCTTCGTTGCTGCGGGTCAGGTCGGCGTTGAGATCGGCCAGCAGCGCGTCGCGGGCCAGCACCCGCTCCAGCACCAGCAGGCGCAGGCGCAGTGCCGCATCCACCTCTATGCCCGACCAGGGCAGGGAGCGGCCGCGCACCGATTCGAGGAACAGCTCGAACGACACGCGCGGCGTCAGCCGTGCGCCGTGCGGCCCCAGGCTGGGCTGCTTGCCAACGGGCTTGCCCGCCCAGGCTATGGTTTGCTCGGTCTGGGGTCGAAACCAAAGCAGCAAGCCGCGGCGCTGGCGTGAAAGAGAGACCGCCAGCAGCCCGCTGGCAAGGTCCTCCAGCCCGACTGCGCCTGGGTACACGCTGGAGAGCGCCTCCGTGACGAAGACCGGGCGTGTGGTCGATTCCAATTCGGGCTGCTGCAACAGCCAGTCCGCCAGGGCCTCCAGCTGCTCCACCTCGGGCACACTGCCCACGCACGACCAGATGCCCTGGTGGCACAGCGCCGCACCGCCTGCCTCTACCGCGTCCAGCAAGGAGGGCTGGCCGGCGGTCAAGGCCAGCAGGTCTCCGTCACGGGCCGAGCGGGCCACGAGCTGCTCGTGCACCTCCTCCATCTTCATGCGGTAGCTGGATTGCTCTGCCTGCTCGGCAGATTTGAGTTGCAAAGAGGCCACCTGTGCCAGCAGCTCGCAGGCTGCGCGCACCGGATAGGGAAAGTGCGTGGGGCTGTTGTGCTGGCAGGCGATCAGGCCCCAGAGCTCGCCGTCGCGCAGGATGGGCATGGTCAGCGAGGCGGCCGCACCCATGTTCGCCAGGTACTCGGTGTACATCACCGAGGCGCCGCGCAGGGCGCAATGGGTCATGTTCAGCGGCAGGCCGGTATCCGGGTTGGCCAGCGGCAGCAGCTCCACCAGCGGGCCCGCTGCATCCGGCAAGGGCCGGATCCACAGCTGCTTGTACATCTCGCGCGCCTGCTACGGGATGTCGGCGGCCGGGTAGTGCAGCCCCAGCCAGGGTGCCAGCGTGCCGCGTTTGCTTTCGGCAATTACTTCGCCGTGCTGGTCGGCATGGAAGCAGTAGGCCATCACCCGGTCCAGGCCGGTGAGGGCGCGCACTTCCTCGACTAGCTGCTGGCAAAAACCACGCACATTGTCGGTATGCTGCAGGCGCGCCACAGCCGCCTTCACCAGCAGGAAGAAGTCGCCATCGGCATACAGGTCGGTACGGCCGCTGGCCTCGAACTCCAGCACAGCCACACCCTCGCTCAGGTGCACGCAGGCATCCAGCGCCGGCCCTGCGGCGCGTGCCGGCAGCGTGAAGGCGTAGACCGCGCCGCGCCCGCGTGCCTCGCGTGCCAGCAGCGCTTGCAAGCGCGCCAGTGCCACGTCGCCCACCACACAGGCCACCGGTTGGCCCAGCAGTTCGGCTGCCGCCACGCCCAGGTGCTGCAGCGTGTTCTCGCTGGCCTGCAGGATGCGCAGGTCGCCCAAGCGCAGCACCAGCAAGGCCCCGTGGGCCTGGATGCAGCCCGGTGTCTGCACCGGCTCGCTCTCGCAGGTCTCCAGCGTGGTGCCGTGGCGCTTGGTGCTGTAGGGGCAAGCGCCCCAGGGTGGTGGGGGCTCAGTGGCTGCTGGCTGCTGCATGGAAGGGGCTCTCTGGTGAAGGCACTGCGGACGTGGCCGGTGGTGGGGCTGGTGAAAGGTCCGCAGCAAGTTCAGGCGCGATGTGCTCCGGATAAAGCCAGAGGTCCAACGTTTCAAACGTGCTGTTGGCGCTGGCGACGATGGCGTCGCCAGCGCCCGACTGTAGGGCATATA
>JAYVNF010000300.1:0-4326 GCA_043758575.1 Rhodoferax sp. | reverse complement strand
GCAACTGGTATTGCGGCACGAGATGCAAACAATCCACTTCGCAGCTGCAGGGTGGGGGTGTCTGTTGGAGCGAAGTCAAGGAGGAGGTTCGGGCGCAGCCCGGACCGGGGGACATGAGCGGAAACAGATACCCCCAGCCTGCAGCGAGCCCAGCACAAATGGCTCAGATAGATGCATTGGAGCCCGTTCCACAGCGCGGACCCCGATACCCCAGCGAATCGAAATATTCGCTGACCAAATAACGTTAGGAGAGCACCATGTTCACAAAAATACTGATCGCCAACCGCGGTGAAATTGCCTGCCGTGTCATAGTCACTGCCCGCAAGATGGGCATCAAGACCGTAGCTGTTTACTCCGATGCCGACCGCGACGCACGCCACGTGCTGCTGGCCGACGAGGCCGTGCACATTGGTCCGGCCCCCAGCCGCGAAAGCTATTTGCTGGCCGACAAAATCATTGCCGCCTGCAAACAGACCGGCGCCCAGGCCGTGCACCCCGGCTACGGCTTTTTGAGCGAGAACGCCGCCTTCTCCAAGCGCTGCGAAGAAGAGGGCATTGCCTTCATCGGCCCCAAGCACTATTCGATTGCCGCCATGGGCGACAAGATCGAATCCAAGAAGCTCGCCGGTGCGGCAGGCGTGAACTGCATCCCCGGTGTCAACGATGCGATTGAGACGCCAGAGCGCGCGGTGGAAATTGCCAAGGGCATTGGCTACCCCGTGATGATCAAGGCCAGCGCCGGCGGCGGTGGCAAGGGCTTGCGCGTCGCCTTCAACGACAAGGAAGCTTTCGAAGGCTTCACCAGCTGCCGCAACGAAGCGCGCAACAGCTTTGGCGATGACCGCGTGTTCATCGAGAAGTTTGTCGAAGAGCCCCGCCACATCGAGATCCAGCTGATCGGCGATGCGCACGGCAACGTGCTGTATCTGAACGAGCGCGAATGCTCCATACAACGCCGCCACCAGAAGGTGATTGAAGAGGCGCCTTCCCCCTTCATCAGCGACGCCACCCGCAAAGCCATGGGCGAGCAGGCGGTGCAGTTGGCCAAGGCGGTGAAGTACCAGAGTGCCGGCACGGTGGAGTTTGTGGTCGGCAAAGACCAGAGCTTTTACTTCCTGGAAATGAACACCCGCCTGCAGGTGGAGCACCCCGTGACCGAGGCCATCACCGGCCTGGACCTGGTGGAGCTGATGATCCGCGTGGCCGCTGGCGAAAAGCTGCCCCTGACCCAGGCCGATGTGCAGCGCAATGGCTGGGCCATGGAGTGCCGCATCAACGCCGAAGACCCGTTCCGCAGCTTTCTGCCTTCTACCGGCCGCTTGGTGCGCTTTGCGCCACCCGAGCAGACCATGTGGCAGGGTGACACCGAGCACCTCTACGGCGTGCGTGTGGACACCGGTGTGCAGGATGGCGGCGAGATCCCCATGTACTACGACTCCATGATTGCCAAGCTCATCGTGCACGGCAAGGACCGCTTGGATGCCATCGCCAAAATGCGCGAAGCCCTGAACGGCTTTGTGATTCGCGGTGTCTCCAGCAACATTCCGTTTCAGTCGGCCCTGTTGGCGCATCCCAAGTTTGTCGCGGGTGACTTCAACACCGGCTTTATTGCCGAGCACTACAGCCAGGGTTTCTTTGCCGAAGACGTGCCACACGATGACGCTAGTTTTCTGGTGGCGCTCGCCGCCTTTGTGCGCCGCAAGTCGCGCGAGCGCGCCGCTGGCATGAGCGGCCAGCTGCCGGGCTACGCCGTTAACGCTGGCAAGGACTATGTCGTGGTCACCCTGGGTGCCGAGGGCAAGAACCTCTACACCCCGGTGCATGTGGACGAATTCGTGGGCGGCTCCGGCTCGGCCCGTGTCAAGGTAGGCGCCAACAGCTACGAGATCCAGAGCCATTCGCGCCTGAATGACATCTGCATCCAGGGCACGGTCAACGGCAAGGCCTTTACCGCCCAGGTGGAGCGCGGAACGCCCAAGAATCCACTGGCGCTGCGCGTGCAGCACAACGGCACCCGCGTCGATGTGATGGTGATGTCACCGCGCATGGCCGAGCTGCATGCGCTCATGCCCTTCAAGGCGCCACCGGACCTGAGCCGCTTTGTGCTCTCTCCCATGCCGGGCCTGTTGGTCGAGGTGGCAGTGGTGCCCGGTCAGAAGGTGCAGGCCGGTGAGCGTGTAGCCGTGATCGAGGCCATGAAGATGGAAAACGTGCTGTTTGCCGCCGCCGATGGCGTGGTCGGCAAGGTTCTTGCATCCAAGGGTGAGAGCCTGACGGTGGATCAGGCCATTGTGGAGTTTGAATAAATGAAACGTCCTTTCCAAGTGCTGGGGGTCCAGCAGATCGCCATTGGCGGCCCGGATAAAAAGCGCCTGCAAAAGCTGTGGGTGGACATGCTGGGCCTGGAAGTGACCGGCACTTTCCAGAGCGAAAAAGAGAACGTGGATGAGGACATCTGCGCCATAGGTGCAGGGCCCTTCAAGGTCGAGGTCGACTTGATGCAGCCCATCGATCCCGACAAAAAGCCGGCCGTGCACACCACGCCGCTGAACCATATTGGCCTGTGGATTGACGATCTGCCAACCGCCGTGGACTGGCTCACGGCCCAGGGTGTGCGCTTTGCCCCCGGCGGCATCAGGAAGGGTGCGGCTGGCTTTGACATCTGCTTTTTACACCCCAAGGCCGACGAAGAGTTTCCGATTGCCGGCGAGGGCGTGCTGATCGAACTGGTGCAGGCGCCGCCCGAAGTGGTGAAGGCCTTCTCGCAGCTGGCCAACCCGGGGCGTAGCGTTTAGTCGGGTTTGGGCGCCCGCTTGGCGCGGGCGCGCTCCAGCACGGCTTCAATGATGGAACGTTTCTTGTCCAGCACGGCCGGGTCGGTGTGCTGCGAGTGTGCGGCAATGTCGGACACTTTGAGCTCGGCCATGGCCAGCAGGCGTTGTTGCTGTTCCTCGGCCTCGCGCGCCAGGCGCTGGCTGCGTGATTCGTAGCGCGCTCGGGCATGCTCGGCCAGCGGCGCTGACCAGGCTTGCCAGCCGGTGGCCTCAGCGCTGACGTTTTCCAGCAGGATGCAGTCCACCGGGCACACCGGCAGGCACAGCTCGCAGCCAGTGCATTCGGCCTCGATGACCGTGTGCATGCGCTTGTTGGCGCCCACAATGGCATCCACCGGGCAGGCCGCTATGCACAGGGTGCAGCCTATGCACCAGTCTTCATCAATAAAGGCCACGGTGCGCGGGCCTTCGGCACCAAAGTCCGGGTCTATGGGCTTTGCCGTGCGCCCGGTAATGGCCTCCAGGCGCACCACACCCTCGGAGCCACCCGGCGGGCATTGGTTGATATCCGCCTCCCCAACGGAAATTGCCTGGGCATAGCCCAGGCAATCCGGATAACCGCAGCGCTTGCACTGGGTTTGGGGCAGGGCGTCATGGATGCGCCCAACCAGGGTGCTACTCATGCCACCCTTGGGACTCACTGCTTGGCGGGCACGCGTTTGGTGGCCGAGACAGGCACCGATTTGAGAACCGGCTTGACAGCTTTCTCTGCCACGTTGTGGTCCAGGATAAAGGCCTTGACGAAGGGGTACACATGCTCGCGCCAGCGACGGCCCGAGAAAATGCCGTAGTGGCCGGCACCCTTGGCTTCAAAGTGACGCTGCTGGTCCTTGGGCACGCCGCTGCAGATGTCGTGCACGGCACGGGTCTGCCCGGATCCGGAGATATCGTCCAACTCGCCTTCCACCGACAGCAGGGCGGTGGTCTTGATGTCGGCGGGGCGCACGCGTTCGCTCTTGCCGGCGGGGTTCTTTACATCCCAGGTACCGTTGACCAGGCTGAAGTCCTGGAACACCACCTTGATGGTTTCCAGGTAGTAGTCGGCGTCCATGTCCAGCACGGCGTTGTATTCGTCGTAGAACTTGCGGTGGGCTTCGGTGCTGGCGTCGTCACCCTTGATCAGGTCCTTGAAGTAATCGTAGTGGCTACGCGCGTGGTGGTCCGGGTTCATGGCTACAAAACCGGTGTGCTGCAAAAAGCCGGGGTAGACGCGGCGGCCGGCGCCGGGGAAATTGCTGGGCACGCGGTAGATCACATTGTTCTCGAACCAGCTGTGGCTCTTGTTCATGGCCAGGTTGTTCACCGCTGTGGGTGACTTGCGGGCGTCGATGGGGCCGCCCATCATGGTCATGCTCAAGGGGGTCTTCTCGCCCCGGCTGGCCATCAGAGAGACGGCGGCCAGCACCGGAACCGTGGGTTGGCAGACGCTCATCACGTGGCAGTTGCCATACTGCTTTTGCAGGTGGCGGATGAACTCCTGCACGTAGTTGAC
>JAYVNF010000299.1:0-13127 GCA_043758575.1 Rhodoferax sp. | reverse complement strand
GCTCAAGGGCGCCAGCAAAGTTTCCACATCACCCTTGACGCTGTAAAAATCTACGGCAGACTCTTTGACGCTCCACTGCAACGGATCGGTGCTGCCGCTGGCCAGGCCCGCTACGCGCATGGGTTGGTCAAAACCTTCTACCGTGGCATCGGTGCTCTTCACCGAAGCATCGCGCAAAAACACGCGGCCGAGTTCAAACACACGCACGCGGGTGGCCTTGCGGGCCTGATTGAACTTGAGCACCTGCAGCAGTGAGCCCAACAGCGAAGAGCGCATCACGCTCATCTGGCTGGCAATCGGGTTGAGCAGCTTGATCGGATTCGGGTTGCCTGCCAGCTCATGCTCCCAGCGCTCTTCGACAAAGCTGAAGTTGATGGTTTCCTGGTAGGCCAGCGCTGCCAAGGCGCGGCGCACGGCGAAGGCACTGCGCTGGGCTTCGGGGCGGATGCGGGCGGTGATAGGGGCCAGCGGCGGCGTGTTGGGCAGGTTGTTGTAACCCACCATGCGCGCCACTTCTTCGATCAGATCTTCTTCAATCTGCAGATCGAAACGGTAGGAAGGCGGGGCCACAGTGATCACGCTCTCCTCCTGGGTCAAGGACAGGCCCAGACGCTCCAGGGCATCCACGCACTGCGCTTGGCTCAGCGGCATGCCAATGATCTTGGCCGCGCGGGCCACGCGCAGGCGCACCGGCGGAGCCACAGGCATATTGGGCTTCTGGTCGTCAATCGGGCCGCAGGTGGTGTCCGCCGTACCGCAGATGTTGACAATGAGTTGCGTGATGCGTTCGATGTGTTCCACCGTCAGCTCGGGGTCTACACCGCGCTCAAAGCGGTGGCCGGCGTCGGTGGAGAAATTGAAGCGGCGCGAACGACCGGCAATCGCCTTGGGCCACCAGAAGGCAGCTTCCACGTAGACGTGCTGGGTGTCATCCGACACGGCGGTGGCGTCACCGCCCATGATGCCGGCCAGCGACTCCACTTGCACGTCATCGGCAATCACGCCGACCTTGTCGTCCACGGTGACGGTGGTGCCATTGAGCAGCTTGAGTTGCTCGCCAGCCTTGCCCCAGCGCACATCCAGGCCGCCGTGAATTTTGTCCAGGTCAAAGATATGGGAGGGACGGCCCAGCTCAAACATCACGTAGTTGGAGATATCCACCAAGGCAGTAACGCTGCGCTGACCACAACGCGCCAGACGGTCCACCATCCATTGCGGTGTAGAGGCCCGGGTATTGAGGTTGCGCACCACGCGCCCGGAGAAGCGGCCACACAGATCGGGCGCGCTGATGCGGACCTTGACGCTGTCCTGGTTGCCCACGGCAACTGCGGGAAAGCTGGGTGCCAACAACCGTGCACCGGTCAAGGCGGCCACCTCGCGTGCCACCCCATAGACACTCAGGCAATGCGCCAGATTGGGTGTGAGCTTCAGGGTGAACAGCGTGTCATCCAGGTTCAGATGCTCACGGATGTTTTGGCCCAGGGGCGCGTCCAGTGCCAGCTCCAGCAGGCCGCCATGGTCTTCGGACAGCTTGAGTTCGCGCGCCGAGCACAGCATGCCCTGGCTTTCCACGCCCCGAAGCTTGCCGACCTTGATGAGGAAGGGTTTGCCATCTTCGCCGGGCGGCAATTCGGCGCCCACCAGGGCGCACGGGATGCGAATGCCCACGCGCGCATTGGGCGCACCGCAGACGATGTTGAGCAACTCGGCTTGGCCCACATCGACCTTGCAGACACGCAGGCGGTCGGCATTGGGATGCTGTTCGGCTTCCTTGATTTCACCGACCACGATGTGGGTGAACGGGGGGGCGACGGGCTTGAGTTCTTCCACTTCCAGACCGGCCATGGTCAGGGTTTCAGCCAGCTCGGCCGTGCCGATTGCGGGGTTGCAGAAAGTGCGTAGCCAGGATTCAGAAAATTGCATGTTCAGCTCAAGCGTTCGTTCTTAGGGGGTCTTATTGAAATTGCGACAGGAAGCGCACGTCGCCATCAAAGAAGAGGCGCAGATCGTTCACGCCATAGCGCAACATGGTGAGCCGGTCCGGCCCCATGCCAAAGGCAAAGCCGATGAACTTTTCCGGATCCAGCCCCATGTTGCGGATCACATTCGGGTGCACCTGGCCGGAGCCTGCCACTTCCAGCCAGCGGCCCGACAATGGGCCACTCTGGAACTGGATGTCGATCTCGGCACTGGGCTCGGTGAAGGGAAAGAAGCTGGGCCTGAAACGCAGCACCAGGTCGTCGCTCTCGAAAAACGTGCGGCAAAAATCGGTAAAAACAAACTTCAAGTCCTTGAAGCTCACGTTCTCGCCCACCCACAGGCCTTCGCACTGGTGGAACATGGGGGAATGGGTGGCGTCGCTGTCCACGCGGTAGGTGCGACCCGGCGCGATCACGCGTATCTCGGGCATGTCACCGCTGTACAGGCCGTCGGCAGAGGCGCCAACCAGGGCGCGGTGCGCCTTGACGTGCTGCACGGCGTAGCGGATCTGCATCGGGCTGGTGTGGGTGCGCAGCAAATTGGGGGCCGCCTCGGAACCACCTTCGACATAAAAGGTGTCGTGCATGGAACGCGCGGGATGGTCTTCCGGCGTGTTGAGTGCGGTGAAGTTGAACCAGTCGGACTCGATTTCGGGGCCTTGGGCCACATCGAAACCCATGGAGCCAAAGATCGCCTCGATGCGCTCCAGGGTGAGCGACACCGGGTGCAAACCGCCCTGCCCGCGCTGACGCCCCGGCAGGGTCACGTCCAGCGCTTCGGCCTGGAGTTGCAGCTGCAGTTCGGCATCGGCCAGGCCCTGGCGGCGCGCGGTCAGCGCGGCTTCAATCGCCTGCTTGGCCAGGTTGATGGCCGCTCCACGGGCCTTCTTCTCGTCCACGCTCAGCGCGGCCATGCCCTTCATCAGCTCGGTGATACAGCCGGACTTGCCCAGAAACAGCGCCTTGGCGTTTTCCAGATCGGCGGGGGTGGCGGCCTCTGCAAACGCGGCCTGGGCGGATTCGACGATGGCGTTCAACTCGTTCATACGGTGTACTTGGTATTTTGGTTCAATTGAAAAAGGGCTAGCGCTCTTTCAAGCTCTAGCCCTTACTTCGTGTGCCAAACGCTATCAGCGTTCAGCCGTGAATCAAGCAGCCAGCTTGGCCTTGACCTGCTCCACGATGCTTGCAAAAGCAGCCATGTCATGAATGGCGATATCGGACAGAACCTTGCGGTCGATCTCGATACAAGCCTTCTTCAGACCGTTGGCGAATTGGCTGTATGTCATGCCGCACTGACGCGCAGCCGCATTGATACGGGCAATCCACAACTGGCGGAATACACGCTTTTTGGTACGACGGTCACGGTAGGCATATTGCCCAGCCTTCATCACCGCTTCTTTAGCGACGCGGAAGACATTACCGCGGCGACCACGGAAACCCTTTGCAAGGGCCAGAACTTTTTTGTGGCGGGCGCGAGCCGTTACACCACGTTTGACGCGAGGCATTGAATTACTCCTTGTTCGTCGTTAATTAAATACCACGGCCGGGAAGCATCTGTGCCATGTGACCCATATTGGTCTCATGAACTCCAGTCGATCCGCGCAGGTGGCGTTTATTTTTGGTGGTCTTCTTGGTCAGAATGTGACGTTTGAAGGCTTGGCCGCGCTTGACGGTTCCACCGGGACGAACGCGAAAGCGTTTTTTCGCCGCGCTCTTGGTCTTCATTTTGGGCATTGTTATGCTCCTTCTATCTTGTGCTCGTGAGGCGTCTGGAAGCGATTTCCAGCCTTGTTAGCCCCGAGCCACTTTTGTGGCGAGTTTTTACACTTTCCACTTTTGTGGCGAGTTTTGAAGCTCACCACTTGATTCCAACCGGCGACCAAACCGGTTGAAAAAATTACGCCGTAGTTTCTGCTACCGGCTTGGGCGCTGCGCCCGGCTTTTTACGGCCCGGTGCAATCATCATGATCATCTGGCGGCCTTCCAACTTGGGAAACTGCTCAACGACAATCGCGTCACCCAGCTCTTCGCGCATACGCTGCAACAGAGCCAATCCAATTTCCTGGTGCGTGATCTCGCGACCCCGAAAGCGCAAAGTAATCTTGCACTTGTCACCGTCTTCTAAAAAGCGCCGGATATTGCGCACTTTGATGTTGTAGTCACCATCATCGGTACCGGGCCGGAATTTGATTTCCTTGACCTCGATAACCTTCTGCTTGGACTTCGCTTCCGCAGCCTTCTTCTGTTCCTGGTACTTGAACTTGCCGTAATCCATCAAACGACAGACCGGCGGGTTCGCCGTGGCAGAAATTTCAACCAGGTCCACATCCAACTCGCCTGCCATGCGCAGGGCTTCCATCAGACTCACAACGCCCAGGGGCTCATTTTCAACCCCGGTGAGGCGCACCTCTGGGGCCATGATTTCCCGGTTCAAACGGTGTTTACGTTCTTCACGCTGACGGCGGTCACGAAATTCAGTAGCGATGACTCAATCCTGTTCTGTTAGTGCCACACAAAACGTGGCGATTGCCGCACAGCACACGCAGGCAAACCGATTTCTTTGGAAACAACCTCAGACTAGGATTTGCTTGCAATGTCGACCGAGATTTTTTGCACAAAGGCATCAAGGGACATTGCTCCGAGGTCTTGTCCACCCCGGGCGCGCACTGCAACAGCGCCTGCTGCCATCTCTTTGTCACCTATGACAAGCAGGTATGGCAGCTTCTGCATCGAATGCTCACGTATTTTAAGCGTAATCTTCTCGTTGCGCAGGTCTAATTTGACCCTAAACCCTTGATTCTGCAACGTTTTCGCGACGGTTTTGCAATATTCGGCCTGTGCATCGGTGATATTGAGCACCGCGATTTGCACCGGCGCCAGCCAGGCGGGCAAGGCCCCGGCACTTTCCTCAATCAAAATCCCGATAAACCGCTCCAGGCTACCGACGATGGCTCGGTGCAACATGACGGGCCTGTGACGCGCGCCGTCTTCACCCACGTATTCGGCGTCCAGACGCTCGGTCATGAAGAAGTCCACCTGCATGGTGCCGCATTGCCATTGGCGACCAATCGCGTCTTTCAACGTGTATTCGATCTTGGGGCCGTAGAAAGCACCTTCGCCGGGCGTGATTTCATATTCACAGCCGGAGGCACGCAGGCTCTCGATCAGCGCGTGCTCGGCCTTGTCCCAGCTCTCCTCGGAACCGATGCGCTTTTCCGGGCGCGTGGCGATTTTATAAATGATGTTCTTGAAGCCGAAGTCTGCGTAGACCTTTTGCAGCAACGATGTATAGGCCACGCATTCGGACAATATCTGGTCTTCGGTACAGAAGATGTGGCCGTCGTCCTGCGTAAAGCCACGCACGCGCATGATGCCGTGCAAGCCACCCGATGGCTCGTTGCGGTGGCAGTTGCCGAACTCGCCGTAGCGCAGCGGCAGGTCGCGGTAGCTCTTGATGCCCTGCTTGAAGATCAGGATGTGGCCCGGGCAGTTCATCGGCTTCAAAGCGTATTCGCGCTTTTCGGACTCGGTGATGAACATGTTCTCGCGGTACTTGTCCCAGTGGCCGGTCTTCTCCCACAGGCCCTTGTCAATGATTTGCGGACCTTTGACTTCCTGGTAGCCATTGGCCTGGTAGACCTGACGCATGTACTGCTCCACACCCTGCCACAGGGTCCAGCCCTTGGGATGCCAGAACACCAGACCCGGCGCATGCTCGTCGATATGGAACAAATCCAGTTCACGGCCGAGCTTGCGGTGGTCGCGCTTCTCGGCCTCTTCCAGCATGGTCAAATATTGCTGCAACTCGTCTTTGGTGGCCCAGGCCGTGCCGTAGACACGCTGCAGCATCTCGTTCTTGTGGTCGCCGCGCCAGTAGGCACCGGCCAGCTTCATCAGTTTGAAGTGCTTGAGCTTGCCGGTGCTGGGCACGTGCGGGCCGCGGCACAGGTCTTCGAACGCGCCTTCGCGGTACAGCGAGACGTCCTGATCGCTGGGAATGCTCTCGATGATCTCGGCCTTGTAGTGCTCACCCAGGCTCTTGAAATAGGCCACGGCTTCGTCACGCGGCAGCACGCGGCGCACCACGGGCTCGTCCTTGTTGGCCAACTCCGTCATCTTCTTCTCGATTGCCACCAGATCGTCCGGGGTGAAGGGGCGCTTGTAGGAGAAATCGTAGAAGAAACCGTGTTCGATCACCGGGCCAATCGTGACCTGGGCATCGGGAAACAGTTCCTTGACGGCATAGGCCAGCAGGTGGGCGGTGCTGTGGCGAATCACTTCCAGGCCGTCGGCGTCCTTGGCGGTAATGATGGACAGCGCGCTGTTGGCTGTCATTTGGTAGCTGGTATCCACCACCTTGCCGTCGACTTTGCCAGCCAAAGCCGCCTTGGCCAGGCCAGCACCAATCGAGGCTGCAACCTCAGCCACAGTGACAGGGCCGGGAAATTCGCGTTGGGAGCCGTCGGGAAGCGTGATTTGAATCATGGTGTGTGCCGAAAGTGAGTGTTCTGAAAAGCAAAAAGCGCGGAGACGTCCGCGCTTTACTATGAATGGTTAACTGGTTGCGCCCAAGGCGCGCGGACTAGCGGCCTTACTCGCGTGAGGATGTCGCCGGTGTAGTTCGCGGTGTCATAACCAGATTGCCTTTCTCGCTCTTATTTAAATATGGTTAAACGATTTTAACCGTAGTCTCCTGCACACCGAATACAAGCGTGCACAGCGCCAGCGACGCATTCAGCCCAATAAGGGCCAACGCCCCAAAATGTCGTAATGCGTCTCGCCATGGTGGCTGTTAATCAAAACAAAGTCCTTCACCTCCCAGCGAATGGGCGTTATGGGCTGCTCTGGCACAGAACGCTCACTGTAAGCCAGGGTCATATGGGGTGTGAAAGAGCCATCTTTGCTTGGCCCGCCCGTATTCGCGACGGCCATAGCCAATTCGTGCTGAAACGCTTTTACTTGCTCCAGACCCTGGCCCACGCGCAACACATAGGGGGGTGACTTGCCTGCGAAATGCATGACCCGATCAAACACCAATTCGAACGCCGGTGAAGTCATGGCCTCCGCAGCCGCTTTGGCACGCTGGAAAGACTCAGGCGGGACGCTCCCCACAAAGCTGTCAATGGCACACAGTGAAATATGCAGGACATGAGCCGGCCGCAGATTGCCACCCAAATGTTGCTGCTGAGTCCAACCGGCCGCACGAAGAAAAATATCTTTGGCAAGTTCGAGCGGTGGTATCAGGCCCAAAAAAAGAGTGCAAAGCTTATTGGAGGGCGACGTACTTCCTGCTTCTGGCAGAGGGTCAGACTCCATAGCAGGTATCTCAAAGAGGCTTCTCTGCGCATTGCGATTAACTTTAGGCATCCGTGCACTCCGGAAACAAAAAAGGCCGGCCACCCTCGCGGGTAACCGGCCTTATTTTGGCGCTTTTAAGAGCTTAGTGGAACTGCTCTTCTTCGGTAGAACCGGTGAGAGCCGTCACGCTGGACTTGCCGCCCTGGATCACAGTGGTGACTTCATCGAAGTAACCCGTGCCCACTTCCTGCTGGTGCGACACAAAGCTGTAGCCACGCTCGCGGGCTGCGAACTCGGGCTCTTGCACCTTTTCCACGTAGGCGGTCATGCCGCGCTTCACATAGTCCTGGGCCAAGTCGAACATGTGGTACCACATGTTGTGGATACCAGCCAAGGTGATGAACTGGTACTTGTAACCCATGGCGCCGAGTTCCTTCTGGAACTTGGCAATGGTGGCGTCGTCCAGGTTCTTCTTCCAGTTGAAGGAAGGCGAGCAGTTGTAGGCCAGCATCTTGCCGGGGTGCTTGGCGTGCACAGCGTCGGCAAACTTCTTGGCGAAGGCCAGATCGGGCGTACCGGTCTCGCACCACACCAGGTCGGCGTACTCTGCGTAAGCGACAGCGCGGGAGATCGCTTGGTCCATGCCCTTTTGGGTCTTGTAAAAGCCTTCGGCAGTGCGCTCACCGGTCAGGAAAGGCTTGTCGTTGGCATCGTAGTCGCTGGTCAACAGATCAGCCGCTTCGGCGTCGGTACGGGCAATCACCAGCGTGGGCACGCCGTAGACGTCGGCCGCCATACGGGCAGCGATCAGCTTTTGGCAGGCTTCGGTGGTGGGAACCAACACCTTGCCACCCATGTGACCGCACTTCTTCACGGAAGCCAGTTGGTCTTCGAAGTGCACGCCACCAGCACCAGCGCGGATCATGGCCTTCATCAGCTCATAAGCATTGAGCACGCCACCGAAACCGGCTTCGGCGTCAGCCACGATAGGCGCGTGGTAGTCAATGTAGCCAGCGTCGCCAGGGCCAACACCCTTGGACCACTGGATTTCATCCGCGCGGGAGAAGGAATTGTTGATGCGCTCTACCACCTTGGGCACCGAGTCTACGGGGTACAGGGACTGATCCGGGTACATGGCCGAATATTCGTTGTTGTCGGCAGCGACTTGCCAGCCCGACAGGTAGATGGCTTTGACGCCGGCCTTGACCTGTTGCATGGCTTGGCCGCCGGTAAGTGCACCCAGGCAGTTCACATAGTCTTCGGTGTGGAGCAGGTCCCAGAGCTTCTCGGCGCCGCGGCGGGCCAAGGTGTGCTCAACCTGGAAGGAACCGCGCAGGCGGACCACATCGGCAGCGGTGTATCCGCGCTTGATGCCCTTCCAGCGGGGGTTGGTGGCCCAGTCTTTTTCCAGGGCAGCGATTTGCTGTTCGCGGCTGAGTTGTTCTGTCAGGGATTGAGGCATGTAAACACTCCTTAGTTGGTAAATCGGTGGTGGGGTGGTGCGGCGCATTTCCCCTGTCATGCGCAAATTGTAAGTCTTATATAAGACTATCGGAGCTCTTATGTCTTATATAAGAGTAATATTTATTTCTATACGAATCAATAACTTAGAGGCGCAATACCGCCATGCGGAATCAACTTGTCGCCAAATGGAATGGTGTGCAAGGTCGAAGGCACTTTTCAATTCGCATTATGAAATGTTGCAACACAGCATAAAACAGCGCTGCCGACCAGGTCGCAAACCCGGCGCAGCGGCTCAAAAAGCGTCGGCGTAGCGGCGCAATTCCCAGTCGCTGACCTGCAGGCTATAGGCATCCCACTCGGCGCGCTTGAGTTGCAGGAACTCTGAGCAAAACTCCAGGCCCACAGCACTGCGCAAGGCCTGGTCGGCCTCCAGCGCGTCAAGTGCCTGTTCCAGGTTGCGTGGCAAGCGGGGCGGCATCGCCAAGCCCGAAGCGCGGCGCGCATACAGGTCTTCGTTACAGGGCTCTGGCGCCACCATGGCCTGCTCTATGCCAGCCAGTCCCGCTGCCAGCGTGCCAGCAATAGCCGCATAGACATTGCAGGAGGGGTCCGGCAAACGCCATTCAATGCGCCCGGCCACCGTGCGAACCACACAGGTGCGGTTGTTGTCGCCATAGCTCTTCCAGACTGGTGACCAGGTGGTGCCCGAGGCACTGTTGCTGCTGGCCAGGCGCTTGTAGCTGTTGACCGTGGGCGCGCAGAGTGCGCTCAGGGCATCTGCATGGTGCAACAGGCCTGCCGCAAACTGATGCCCCGCCAAGCTCAGGCCCAGAGAGCCCTGGGGGTCGGCAAAAATCGCCTTGCCTTGGGCATCGGTCAGGCTCAGGTGGAAATGCAGGCCACTGCCAGGCGCCGTAGCCACCGGCTTGGGCATGCAACTAAACACCATGCCGTGCTTCTGGGCGACAACATGGGCCGTCATTTTGAACAGCATGTAGCGGTCGGCCGCAGCCAGAGCGTCGTCAAACTTGTAATTGATTTCGTACTGGCCACAGGCGTCTTCGTGGTCAATCTGCTGCAAATCAAAACCCAGTTGCACCAAGGTGCTGCGCATGTCCTCAATGAACGCGGCATTGCGGTGTATCGCCTTCAGGTCGTACGAAGGCTTGTCAAGCTGATCCTGTGCATCGGCCACCTGCCACTGCCCGTCCGGCCCCTTGTTGAGCAAAAAGAACTCTGGCTCAATGCCCACCCAAAGCGTCCAGCCCCGATCCTGAATGCGCTGCATGACGGACTTGAGCATCTGGCGCGAGCAGGTTGACAGCGCCTCGCAACCCGCAAAGCCATCGCACACCGCGTGGGCCACGCCGGGCATGAAGGGCAGTGCGCGCAGGGAATCAATTTGCACCCGACCGTAGTACTCGCTGCGCGCGCCATAGCGCGGCAGCCCTGTGCCCCAGATGCTGGGGCCGGCAAAACCGGCGCCCTGCTCCACCCATTCCTTCAAATTGCCGATCGGCACCAGCTTGCCCTTGGCCACACCGTGCATATCGCAAAACTGGGTCAATACCGAATGAATGCCTTGCGATGTGAGGCTGTCAATAACAGGCTGGTAGGGATTCATAGGCGCAACTTTCAAGCAAAGACTTGGTCGAGGATTTGCAGCGCTTCTTCAAACACGCTGTCTTCAATCGTGAGCGGGAACAAAAAGCGCATCACATTGCCATAGACACCACAGGTCAAGAGCAACAAGCCCTTCTTGAGGGCTGCCTGCTGCAATTGTTTGGTCAGGTCGGCATCGGGCGCACCGGTCTGTGGGTTCACGAACTCACAGGCCACCATGGCGCCCAGGGCGCGGATGTCGCCCATGTTCTGGTTCTTGCTCTTGGCCTTTTCCAGACGCGCCTTGAGCTCTGCGCCCAGCTTGGTGGCACGCTCGCACAGCTTTTCTTCGGCCATCACATCCAGCACTGCATGCGCTGCGGCAACGGCCAACGGGTTGCCGGCGTAGGTGCCGCCCAGACCGCCGGGGTTGGGCGCGTCCATCACATCGGCCCGGCCAGACACGGCCGACAAGGTGGTGCCACCGGCCATGCTCTTGGCCATGGTGACCAGGTCAGGAGACACGCCGTAGTGCTCCATGGCAAACATCTTGCCGGTACGGGCAAAGCCGGTCTGCACCTCGTCAGCGATCAGCAAAATGCCGTGCTGGTCGCACAGGGCGCGCAGCCATTGCACGGCCTCGGCCTGAATCGGGTTGAAACCGCCCTCGCCTTGCACCGGCTCAAAAATGATGGCGGCCACGCGGGCCGGCTCGATATCGCATTTGAAAATTTGCTCAATGGCGTGCTTGGTGTCCTCCAGGCTGGCGCAATGGCAGGGAAAGGGTGCGTGGTAAATCTCGGGTGGGAAGGGGCCAAAGCCAGCCTTGTAGGGTTGCACCTTTCCGGTCAGGGCCACGGCAAACATGCTGCGGCCATGGAAGGCCGCGCTAAAGGCAATCACGCCGCTGCGCTTGGTGTAGGAGCGGGCAATCTTGATGGCGTTTTCCACCGCTTCGGCGCCGGTGGAAAAGAAAGCGGTCTTGGCCGGGCCGGCAATCGGCACGATGGCGTTGATGCGTTCAGCCAGCGACACGTATTCGGCATAGGGCACGACCTGGTAGCAGCTGTGGGTAAAGCGCTGCAGCTGCGCCGCAATGGCGGCTTGCACCTTGGGGTGTACATGGCCGGTGTTGAGCACCGCAATGCCACCGGCAAAGTCAATGAAGCGGCGGCCTTCGATGTCCCAGAACTCGGCGTTCTTGGCATGGTCGATAAAGAAGTCGCCCATGACGGCCACACCGCGGGGGGTGGCGGCCAGGCGGCGGGCATGCCATTCGGCGTTCGTGCCGCTGGATGTGGCACTGGCAAGGGCTGTGGGCTTCAGAGCTGCGTTCATGGGGAATCTCCTGAGGGCAAATGGGTAAAAAGAGAAGTGTGATGCGACAGGCCGGGCCGGTCAATCTGTGCTGCAAACGCCGCACCAAAGCAAGCGCTGCTTCCGGCACGCGGCGATGGGTCTCAAACCGGGCTGTCGATGCGAATCCAGGTGGTCTTGGTTTCGGTGTATTTGTCAAAAGCGTGCAGGGACTTGTCGCGCCCCACGCCACTTTGTTTGTAGCCGCCAAAGGGCACGGTGATGTCATCCTCATCGTACTGGTTGACGTGCACGGTGCCGGCGCGCAGGGCACGCGCCACGCCGTGGGCCTTGTTCAGGTCGCTGGTCCAGACGCCGGCCTGCAGTCCGTAGACACTGTCATTGGCCTGGCGCACGGCGTCGGCCGCGTCGCTAAAGCTCAGCACCGAAAGCACCGGGCCAAAAATCTCTTCGCGCGCAATTTTCATGTCGGGTGTTACACCATCAAAGATAGTGGGCTGCACATAGCAGCCACCTGTATCCAACATGACCTGTTCGCCCCCGGCAATCAGGCGCGCGCCTTCCTGCTTGCCGCTTTCAATGTAGCCCAGCACCGACTTCATCTGGATCTGGTCCACCAAGGCCCCCATCACCGTGCCGGGCAGCGTCGGGTTGGCCGGTGCATAGCCGGGCACCAGCGCCAAGGCCTTTTCAAGGAAGCGCTCTTTGATGCTGTCCTGCACAAACAGGCGCGAGGGTGCGTTGCAGCTCTCGCCCTGGTTGAAAAAGATGCTGCCAATCGCGGCCTCCACGGCCCGGTCCAGGTTCGGACAATCGGCAAACACAATATTGGGTGACTTGCCCCCCAACTCGGTCCAGGCGCGCTTCAAATTGCTCTGCCCGGCCATCACATGGATTTGCTTGCCCACGCGCGTGGAGCCGGTAAAGGCAATGCAGTCCACATCCATGTGCAGGGCCAGGGGCGAACCGGCCTCCGTCCCAAAGCCGGTAACCACATTGAACACACCATCCGGTATGCCCGCCTCCAGCGCCAGATCGGCCAGACGCATGGCCGTGAGTGGTGACTTTTCGCTGGGCTTGAGCACCACCGAATTGCCGCTGGCCAGGGCCGGCGCGATCTTCCAGGCGGCCATGATCATGGGGTAGTTCCAGGGAACGATAACGCCCACCACGCCCACCGGCTCGCGCGTGATCAGGGCCAGTGCCGTGGACGGCGTGGGTGCAATCTCGTCGTAAATTTTGTCTACCGCTTCCGCATACCAGCGGATGCAGTTGGCCGCGCTGCTGACGTCTACGGCGCGCGCGTATTTCACCGGCTTGCCCATGTCCAGGGTCTCGGTCAGGGCCAGCTCGTCACCATGCTGCTGCAGCAAATCGGCAAAGCGGATCAGCACGCGCTTGCGCTGGGCTGGCGCCATGCCGCTCCAGCGTTTGTCTTCAAAGGCCGAGCGCGCTGCCGCCACG
>JAYVNF010000298.1:0-13149 GCA_043758575.1 Rhodoferax sp. | reverse complement strand
CACGACGCTGCGCCGAAAACTTGAGCCGCTGGGAGTGAACAATGGCTTTCAGATCGAACAGCGCACGGTCAAACAACTCATTGATTATAACGAAGTCGAATTTCTCCACCTGCGCCACCTCCAGCTGGGCGTTTTTCATGCGCAGCTCGATGATGTCGGGAGCGTCCTCGCCACGCCGCTCCAGCCGCGAGCGCAACTCTTCCCAACTGGGCGGCAGGATGAAGATGCAGATGGCGTTGGAGAAAATGTGCTTGATTTGCAGCGCGCCCTGGAAGTCGATCTCCAGAATCACGTCCGCGCCCTGGGCCATGCGCTCTTCTATCGCCTTTTTGGAGGTGCCATAGCGCTGGCTGTGCACATGGGCCCATTCGACAAAGGCATTCGCCGCCACCATCGCGTCGAACTCACCGGGGGATACAAAGAAGTACTCGCGCCCATGCTTTTCCTGGCCGCGCGGCGGACGCGTGGTGTGGGAGACCGAGGGCTGTACGTGGGAGTCGAGCTCCAGCAAGGCCTTGACCAGGCTGGACTTGCCGGCCCCGCTGGGGGCTGCGACGACAAAAAGATTACCAGGATAGTCCATGGACATGGCCTTTGCTGCGGATGGCTAGAGTCGGCCTATTCTATGTTCTGAACCTGGGCCGCCGAACCGGCCCCCGCACACGCAGGGCCCAGCGGCGCCCAAAAGCGAACAGGACTCCACGGCATGTGGCACGGCCTTTGCATTGGATACTTGGATACAAGATTGGATTCCTCAAAATGGTGCAATCAATTCCAAGTGCTGCGGCAGCCGGTGTGCGTGCAAACGACAAGGCCTGGATCAGCCGTTTTGCTGCAGACCTGTCCCAACCGTGCGACGGACCTCTGAGCGGCCTGCGCTTTGCCATCAAGGACAACATCGATGTGCAAGGCGTGGCGACCACAGCCGCCTGCCCGGCCTTTTCCGCCATGCCCAAAGACAGTGCGGCAGTGGTCAGCCGGCTGCTCGAAGCCGGTGCGGCCCTGGTCGGCAAGACCAATCTGGACCAGTTTGCCTGCGGCCTCAACGGCACCCGCTCGCCCTATGGGGCAGTACCCAATGCGTTCAAGCCGGAGTATGTATCCGGCGGCTCCAGTGCTGGTTCGGCCTATGTGGTGGCCAGCGGCCAGGTCGACTTTGCCCTGGGCACCGACACCGCCGGCTCGGGCCGGGTGCCAGCCGGCCTGAACAATATCGTGGGCTTGAAGCCCAGCAAGGGTCTGATCAGTACGCGGGGCGTGTTGCCGGCCGCGCAAAGTGTGGACTGTGTGTCCATCTTCGCCCGCACCGTGGGCATGGCGGTGCAGGTGCTGGAAGCGGCCATGGGCTATGACGCCCAGGACCCCTATTCGCGCAAGCTGGTCCTCAAGCAGGAGCCTTTGCCGCGCGCGTTGCGCTTTGGGGTACCGGACCGCCTGGAGTTCTTTGGCGACACGCTGGCCGAGCAGGCCTACCAGAACGCCGTGCAGCGCATGGTGGAACTGGGCGGGGTGGCGGTCACGATTGCCTACGAACCCTTGGCACAGGCCGCCGCATTGTTGTACGAAAGCGCCCTGGTGGCCGAGCGCTATGCGGCAATCCGCGGCTTCTTTGATGCGCACGAAGCCGAGGTGATAGAGCCGGTGCGCAGCATCATTGCCCGTGGGCGGGACTTCGCTGCGGCCGACGTGTTCGATGCGCAGACCCGGCTGCGCGCCCTGGGCCAGCAGGCCGACGCCATGTGGGAGGGCGTGGATGTGCTGCTGCTGCCCACCGCACCCACGCACTACACCATGGCCCAGATGCAGGCCGACCCGGTCACGCTCAACCGCAACCTGGGTGCCTACACCAACTTTGTCAATTTGCTGGACTATGCGGCGCTCTCTGTACCCAGCGAAATCCGGGCCGACGGGCTGCCCTTTGGCGTGACCCTGGTCGGGCCTTGCGCCAGCGACTGGCAGTTGGCCGAACTGGGCCAGCGCTTCCACCACGCCAGTGGTTTGCCGCAAGGCGCGCTGCAAACGCCGCTGCCCGCGCCGGTGGCCATTGCCGGATTGAAGGCGGCACCGACGCTGCGCGTGGCGGTGGTCGGCGCGCACCTCTCGGGTATGCCGCAGAACGGCCAGTTGCTGGAGCGCCAGGCCACACTGCTGGCTACCACCCACACCAGCCCGGACTACAAGCTGTTCGCCTTGCCCGCTACCCAGCCACCCAAACCCGGCCTGCTGCGCGTGGCCTCGGGTAGCGGCAGCCCGATTGAAGTCGAGCTGTGGGAAATGCCCACGGCGCAGTTTGGCTCTTTCATGGCGCTCATACCCGAGCCCCTGGGCATAGGCAGCCTGCGTCTGGCTGACGGCAGCACGGTCAAGGGTTTTATTTGCGAGCCATTGGCGCTGGAGGGTGCAACCGATATTTCGGCTTATGGCGGATGGCGCGCCTACCTTGCGGCCTCCGCCAGGCAGGGGGCCGCATGAACGACGCCGACCTGCTGGCCTATGTGCAATCGGCCGCCCGCCTGCTGGAGCTGCCGCTGGACGAGGCCCGCGCGCAGGCCGTTGCCCTGCAACTCGGGCGCACGCTGCAGATGGCGCGCCAACTCGAAGCCTTCCCGCTGGCGCAGACCCAGGAGCTGAGCGAAATTTTTTGCCCCGCCGCGTTTCCGGCGCACGATCCCGTGCAGGGCATGCCATGAGCGCGCCACTGGCCACCGCCGAGCTGGCAAGTGCCATTGCCACGGGCGCGCTCAGTGCTCGCGAGGCGCTGGACGACTGCATGCAGCGCATCGTGGCCAGTGATGCACGCATCAACGCCTTTACCGGGCACACGCTGGCGCGTGCGCGCCAGGAGGCCGACGCGGTGGACGCCATGCGCAGCCGCGGCGAGACCCTGCCGGCACTGGCCGGTGTGCCCTATGCGGTGAAAAACCTGTTTGACGTGCAGGGCGAGGTGACGCTGGCCGGCTCCAAGATCAACCGCGCCCATGCGCCTGCCGCGCAAGACGCCTTCCTGGTCACACAGATGCGGCGTGCCGGTGCGGTGCTGGTGGGCATGCTCAATATGGATGAATACGCCTACGGCTTCACCACCGAAAACAGCCACTTTGGCGCCACCCGCAACCCGCACAACACCCTGTGCACGGCGGGTGGTTCATCGGGCGGCTCGGGCGCCGCCGTGGCCGCAGGGCAGGTGCCCATCGCCCTGGCCTCGGATACCAATGGTTCGATTCGCGTGCCGGCCTCCTTCTGCGGTGTATGGGGGCTCAAGCCCACCTTTGGCCGGCTCTCGCGGCGTGGCAGCTACCCGTTTGTGCACAGCATCGACCACCTGGGACCGCTGGCCGATTCGGTGCAGGGCCTGGCGCTGGCTTATGACGCCCTGCAGGGCCCGGACGCGCTGGACCCGGCCTGCCATGCCCAGCGCCTGCAGCCGGTGGGCGCAAGCACCCGCCATGGTGTGCAGAAGTTGCGCATTGCCCGCCTGGCCGGTTACTTTGAGGAATTCGCCACACCGGCCGCAACCCAGGCCGCGGCCACGGCCGCCAGCGCGCTCAGCGCCCGTGCCACCGCGCTCTGGCCGGATGCGTCCCTGGCGCGGGCCGCAGCCTTCATCACCACCGCCAGCGAAGGCGGGCGCCTGCACCTGGCCGATTTGCGCACGCAGCTGCAGGACTTTGAGCCGCTCTCAGTAGACCGCTTCATTGCCGGTGCCCTGCAACCGGCCGCCTGGTACCTGCGCGCCCAGCAGTTTCGCCGTGTGTACCGGGAGCGGGTGCTGCAGTTGTTTGAGGATTGGGATGTGCTGATTGCTCCGGCCACGCCCTTGAGTGCGCCGGCGCTGGGCGCACAGTGGCTGGATATCAACGGCCGGCAATACCCTTGTCGCCCCGCCATCGGCCTGCTGTCCCAGCCGATCTCTTACTCCGGCTGCCCGGTGGTCACCGCACCGCTGTGGCCTACGGGAACCGCTGGCATGCCCATAGGCGTGCAACTCATCACCGCGCCCTGGCGCGAAGACCTGGCCTTGCGTGCCGCCCAGGCGCTGCAGGATGCAGGCGTGGCCCACCTCCAACCGGTACCCCTCTGACATGGACATCAACCTACCCTCAGTCCTGCAAGAGGTGCAGGCCATCAGTGATCGCTATGAGCAGGCCCTGGTGAACAACGACGTGGCCGTGCTGGACGCACTGTTCTGGGACAGCCCGCACACCCTGCGCTACGGCGTGGGGGAAAACCTGTACGGCTATGCCGACATCCAGGCCTTTCGCGCGGCGCGCCCCGCCGCCGGCCTGGCGCGCACGGTGCTGCGCAGCTGCATCACCACCTATGGGCAGGACTTTGCCACCGTCAACCTGGAGTTCCAGCGCACCGGCGCGCAGCACAGCGGCCGCCAAAGCCAGACCTGGATGCGCACCGCCGCCGGCTGGAAGGTGGTGAGCGCCCATGTCAGCCTGCTGGCGGGACCTGTCTGAACTGGGCACAGATTTTGCACACCATCTTGTATCCAAGAATGTTTTAACCCTTTTGCACCCTCTCGCATCGCTTTGCACCTTTTTGGACCCTTTTCAACCCACCACAAGGAACCCTGACCATGAGCCTGCACCATCCCAACCGCCGAGACTCCCTCAAGACCATCGCCGCACTGGGCGCAGCCAGTACCCTGGGCTCGTGGAGTACCCTGGCGCTGGCGCAAAAACCCATCACCATCGGTGCCATCTACGTAGGGGCCAAGGACGACTATGGCTACAACCAGGCCCAGGCCGAAGCGGTTGCTGCTGTCAAGAAGATGCCAGGCGTGAAAGTGGTGGAAGAAGAAAACGTGCCCGAGACCGCTGCCGTGCAAAAGACCATGACCGGCATGATCATGCAGGACGGCGCCTCGGTGCTGTTCCCCTCGTCCTTTGGCTACTTTGATCCCCATATTCTGGCCTTGGCTGCAAAATTTCCCGATGTGCGCTTTGCCCACTGCGGTGGCATGTGGACCGAGGGCAAGCACCCCAAGAACGTGGGCAGCTACTTCGGCTACATCGACGAATGCCAGTACCTCAATGGCGTGGTGGCCGGCCACATGAGCAAGAGCGGCAAGATCGGCTTTGTAGCGGCCAAGCCCATCCCCCAGGTGCTGCGCAACATCAATTCCTTTTTGATGGGCGCGCGCTCGGTCAAGCCCGGCATCACCTGCCATGTGATCTTCACGGGTGACTGGTCCATGGCAGTGAAGGAGGCCGAGGCCACCAACAGCCTGTGCGACCAGGGTGTGGACGTGCTCACCATGCACGTGGACGGCCCCAAGGTGATTGTGGAAACCGCAGCCAAGCGCGGCAAGATGGTCTGCGGCTACCACGCCTCGCAGGCCAAGCTCGCACCCCAGGCCTACCTGACCGGTGCCGAGTGGAACTGGCTGACCGCCTACAAGGCCGTGATCGATGCGGCCCAGGCCGGCAAGCCCCACCCCAACTTCATACGTGGCGGCCTGAAGGAAGGCTACGTCAAGATGTCGCCCTACGGCGCCATGGTGACGGATGCGGCCAAGAAGCAGGCCGACGACGTCAAGGCCAAGATGATTGCCGGCTCGTTTGACATCTTCAAGGGTCCGCTCAAGGACAACAAGGGCAATGTGGTGGTGCCTGCAGGCAAGACCTTTGGGCAAACCGATCTGGAGCTGGAAAAGATGAACTACCTGGTGGAAGGCGTGGTCGGCTCGATCTAAGCCCCAACCCCGGCCTGCACCGTGCGCGAATCCCTCAAGGACATCCTGTTGCCGATACTGGCCATTGCTGCGGCATTGCTGGTGTTCGGCGTGTTTGTCAGTCTCTCGGGCGTGAATCCGCTCGATGTCTGGTTGACCCTGTTCAAGGGCGCGTTTGGCGACTGGTTCTCGTGGCAGAACACCTTGCAAAGGGCCGCGCCGCTGATGCTGACCGCACTCTGTGTGGTGGTGCCGGCGCGCGCCGGTCTGGTGGTCATAGGCGGGGAGGGCGCACTGGTGCTAGGCGGTCTGGCTTGCGCTGCGCTGCCGTATGCGCTGCCCCTGCCAGACAACCTGCTGGGCACTGCGCTGGTGTTTGCGGCCGGTGCGCTGGCCGGGGCCCTGTGGATTGCGCTGGCAGGCTGGCTGCGCCAGTACCGCGGCATCAACGAGACCATCAGCAGCCTGCTCTTGGCCTATATCGCCATCGGCCTGTTCAAGCACCTGGTGGAAGGCGTGCTGCGCGATCCGGCCAGCCTGAACAAACCTTCCACCTATGCCCTCGCTGAGGGGATGCGCGTGGGCGGCATTGGCGGCTCGGACATCCATTGGGGTCTGGCGCTGGGGGTTGTGGCCTGCCTGGCCAGCGGGCTGTGGTTGCGCCAGACCGCCTCCGGCTTTGCGGTGCGGGTGGTGGGCGGCAATCCGCGCGCGGCGCAACTGGTGGGTCTGCCGGCGTCCCGGCTGGTGCTGATTGCCTGCGGCGTGGGCGGGGCCTGCGCCGGCCTGGCAGGCGCCGTGGAAGTGGCCGCCGTGCACACCAATGCCAATGCTTCGCTGATTGCCGGTTATGGCTATGCCGGCATTCTGGTGGCCTACATCGCGCGCCAAAGCCCGTTTGCGGTGATCCCGGTGGCCATTCTGTTTGGCGGCTTTGGTGCGGCGGGCAGCCTGCTGCAGCGCCGCCTGGGCCTGCCCGATGCCTCGGTGCAGGTGCTGCAAGGTATTGCCTTTGTGCTGATTCTGGCCAGCGAGGCGCTGCGTGACCTGGACTGGAAGCAGATCGTGCTGACCCCGCTGCTGCGCTGGCGCCGGCCCGCGCCCGTGGTGGGCACGCGGGAGATCAAGCTATGAAGCGGGCACACCAATCCAACGGCTGCGCCGCAGGGCGCAAGGAGCAGCTGCCATGACACTGGACACCTGGATCGCGCTGCTGGCAGGCATTGGCGGCGGCGCCCTGCGCGTGGGCGTGCCGTTTCTGTTTGTCAGCCTGGGCGAGTGCCTGACCGAAAAGTCCGGCCGCATCAACCTGGGGCTCGAAGGTGTGCTGGTGCTCTCGGCCATGGCGGCTTTTGGTGGCGCCTACCTCACGGGCAATGTCTGGCTGGGCGTGCTGGCCGGCGCGCTGGCGGGGGGCTTGTTGGCTGCACTGCATGCCCTGCTGTGCGCGCTGCCCCGGGTCAACGACGTGGCCACCGGCATTGCCCTGATGCTGCTGGGCACCGGCCTGGCTTTCTACCTGGGCAAGCCCTTGATGCAGCCCCAGGCACCGCAGATTCCGGCCATCGAGCTGGGCAACTGGGCGACTTCGCCGGCCGTGAAAGCGGCGCTGCAGATCAATGCCCTGCTGCCCGTGGGCATCGTCCTTGCGGTGGCAATGTGGTGGGCCTTTGGTCGCACGCGCTTAGGCCTGCTGGTGCGCCTGTGCGGTGACTCGGCCCATGCGGCGCGCGCCCTGGGCTATTCGGTCAACCGCATACGGCTGTTGGCCACCAGCGTGGGCGGCATGGTGGCCGGCCTGGGCGGTGCCTCGCTCACCCTGTACTACCCCGGCAGCTGGAACGAGGGCATCTCCAGTGGCCAGGGCCTGATCGCTGTGGCCCTGGTGATCTTTGCCCGCTGGAGCCCGCTGCGCTGCCTGGGCGCGGCCGCACTGTTTGGCGGCGCCGGTGCCATTGGCCCGGCCCTGCAGTCGGTGGGCATCAGCTGGGGCTACCACCTCTTCAACACCGTGCCCTATGTGCTCACACTTCTGATCCTGGTGTTGACCTGCAAGCCCGGCAGTGTGGCCGTGGGCAGCCCGGGTGAACTCTCTTCGACGCGCTAGGAGCCCTGCATGACCCACCGCACCGTTGCCGCCAATCCCTATGCCTGGCCCTGGAATGGCGATCTGAGCGCGGACAACACGGCGCTGATTGTGATCGACATGCAGACCGACTTCTGCGGCGCTGGTGGCTATGTGGACAAGATGGGCTATGACATCGCGCTCACCCGCGCGCCCATCGCGCCCCTGCAGCGCGTGATGGCGCGCCTGCGTGCGCTGGGCTTCAGGGTCCTGCACACCCGCGAGGGCCACCGCCCAGACCTGTCGGACCTGCCGGCCAACAAGCGCTGGCGTTCGCGCCAGATCGGCACAGACGGCGTGGGCATTGGCGACGCCGGCCCCTGCGGGCGCATTCTGGTGCGGGGTGAGCCGGGCTGGGAGATCATTCCCGAGCTGGCCCCGCTGCCAGGAGAAGCCATCATCGACAAGCCCGGCAAGGGTTCTTTCTACGCCACCGACCTGGAATTGGTGCTGCACACCGGTGGCATTGCCAATCTGATTCTGGCCGGCATCACCACCGACGTGTGTGTGCACACCACCATGCGCGATGCCAATGACCGCGGCTTTGAATGCCTGCTGCTGAGTGACTGCACCGCCGCCACCGACCCGGGCAACCACAGCGCCGCCTTGCAGATGGTCACCATGCAGGGCGGCGTATTCGGCGCCCATGCCGGCTCGGACGAACTGCTGCGGGCCTTGGCATGATGGCGCGCGACCTGATTCCACCGCCCAGGCCGCACAGCGGTGCGCTGACGCTGGAGACCTACCAGCTCACCAAGCGCTTTGGCGCCTTCACCGCCATGGACAGCGTCAGCATGCGGGTGGAGCCGGGCAGCGTGCATGCCCTCCTGGGTGAAAACGGCGCGGGCAAAAGCACGCTGGTGAAATGCGTGGCCGGATTCCAGCGCGCCGAGGAGGGCAGCATCCTGATCGATGGCCGCGAGCAGGACATTGCCAACCCGGTGGTGGCACGCGCCCTGGGCATTGGCATGGTCTATCAGCACTTCACCCTGGCGCCGGGCATGAGCGTGGCAGAAAACCTGCTGCTGGCCGGTGACCGCGTGCCGGCCCTGATTGACTGGAAGACCAAACGCGCCGAGCTGCAGGCCTTTTTGGAGACCACCCCATTTCACCTGAACCTGGACGCCAAACCGTCGGAGTTGGCGGCCGGCGAAAAGCAGAAGCTCGAACTGCTCAAGCAGCTCTACCTGCGCCCGCGCCTGCTGATTCTGGATGAGCCCACCTCGGTGCTGACGCCGCAGGAGGCCGATGAGGTGCTGGGCCATGTGCGTGCCATTGCGCGCAGCGGTGCCTGCTCGGTGCTCATCATCACGCACAAGTTTCGCGAGGTCATGGCCTATGCCGATGCAGTCACCGTGCTGCGCAAGGGCCGCGCCGTGCACCACTGCCAGGTGGCGGACTCCAACCCCGCGTTGCTGGCTGCGGCCATGATGGGAGAAAGCGCCAGCGCTGCGCCCCCAGCACGAACGGTCGCCCCGGTGCTGCAGGCGTCCACGGCGGCACTGAGCGTGGAGCAGCTCTGCGCCATGGGCGACCGCGGCACCATGGCCCTGCATGCTGTCAGCCTGCAGGTGCAGCCGGGTGAAATCCTGGGCGTGGCCGGCGTCTCTGGCAACGGCCAGCGCGAACTGGTGGAGGCACTGGTAGGTCAGCGTGTACGCGCCTCCGGCACGGTGCGGGTTGCCGGCCAGCCCTATGCCGCCACCCGCGCTGAGAACCGCCGCCTGATGGTGCGCAGCCTGCCCGAGGAACCCTTGCGCAACGCCTGCGTGGGCGAGCTCTCGGTGGCGCAGAACATGGCGCTGCGCGACTTTGACCAGCCGCCCCTCAGCCGCACCCGCTTCCTGGGCGGCATCCTGGATTTCGCGCAATGGCGCAGCCGCGCGCGCGCCTGGATTGCCGACTATGGCGTCAAGACCCAGGGCGAACAGGCGCCCATGCGCAGCCTCTCGGGCGGCAATGTGCAGCGTGCCGTGCTGGCACGCGAACTGGCCGGCGAGATCCGGGTGCTGATTGCCGCCAACCCGGTGTTTGGCTTGGACTTTGCCGCGGTGCGCGACATCCATGCGCGCATCCTGCAGGTGCGCCAGCGCGGTGCCGGGGTGCTGCTGATCAGCGAAGACCTGGACGAGCTGCTGGAGCTCTCGGACCGCATCGCGGTGATGAGCGAAGGCCGCATCGTCTTCGAGACCCCGACGGCCCAGGCCGAGCTCCAGCAACTCGGCGCCCACATGGGCGGCGGCCACCACTGAACTTTTTTTATTCCAAAGCTCCCATGGCCAACCCGACCTTCAGCATTGCCGCCACCCCGTTTGCCTTCCCCTTCGCGCTGCAGACCACCGCGCTGGTGATCATCGACATGCAGCGCGACTTCGTGGAGCCCGGCGGCTTTGGCGAGACCCTGGGCAACGACGTCTCGCTGTTGACGGCCATCGTGCCGGCCTGCCAGCGCGTGCTGAGCGCCTGGCGCGCCGCCGGTGGCCTGGTGGTGCACACCCGCGAGTCGCACAAGGCCGACCTGTCGGACTGCCCGCCGGCCAAGCGCGAGCGCGGCAACCCGAGCCTGCGCATTGGCGATGTCGGCCCCATGGGCCGCATTCTGGTGGCCGGTGAACCCGGCAACCAGATCATTGCCGAGCTGGCGCCCGTGGCCGGGGAAATCGTGATCGACAAGCCGGGCAAGGGCATGTTCTATGGCACGGACCTGCAGACGCAGCTGCAGGCGCGTGGTATCCGTCACCTGCTCTTCATGGGCGTGACCACCGAGGTGTGCGTGCAGACCTCCATGCGCGAGGCCAACGACCGCGGCTACGACAGCCTGCTGCTGACCGACTGCACCGAAAGCTATTTTCCGGAGTTCAAGGCCGCCACCGTTGCCATGGTGCATGCCCAGGGTGCCATCGTCGGCTGGACTGCCGGCAGCGCGCAATTGCTGGAGGCCTTGGCCTGATGCCTGAGCCGGGTTGGGGTGGTAAAGTTTGATGCAATGACAAGCACAACCAGCAAGCCCGCAGCCCAGAAAAAGCGTGCGGTGCGGCGCTCAGTCGCCGACGAAGTGTATGAAAAGGTCAAGCAGGACATTGCTGAGTTTCGTCTGATACCGGGTGACCGTTTTACCGAGAATGAGCTCAGCCTGCGCCTGAAGGTCTCGCGCACCCCGGTGCGCCAGTCGCTTTACCGGCTGCAGCAGGAAGGCTATGTCGAGGTACTCTTTCGCAGCGGCTGGCGCGTGCTGCCTTTTGATTTTGAAAAGTTCGAGCAGCTCTACGACCTGCGCATACTGCTGGAATCCTCAGCGCTGGCGCAGCTGTGTGACGCGGCCGTGGTGCGCAGCAAAAAAGGGCAGGAGTTGCTTGACGGGCTCTGCGCCATCTGGCTGGTGGCACCCCAGGAACGCAGCAGTGACACGCTGCAGGTCAGCCAGTGGGACGAGCAGTTCCATTGCGCGCTGGTGGAGGCCGCGGGCAACATGGAAATTGCCCGGGTGCACCGGGAAGTGACAGACCGCATCCGCATCATCCGGCGCCTGGACTTCACCAAGCAGGCGCGCATCGATTCCACCTACGACGAGCATGCCAAGATTCTCAAGGCCATCCAGCGCAAGCGCGGCGAACAGGCCAGCCTGATGCTGCGCGCACATATAGAGACCAGCCAGGCCGAGGTGCGCAAGATCACGCTGCACCAGGTCTTTATGGCCCGCCAAGCCCAGTAGTTCGCAGGAGCTGGGGCAGTGCGCTTGCGCCGCTGTTCAGGGGATGGCCCCTGATGCTTCAGACAGACCCGCTTTAGCCTTACTCGATGTTCTGCACCTGAAGCTCGGGAACAAGTCTAAGATATTGATTCATAAAGAAATTTTCCCTCTGGGTAGACTCCTCACCCCACGATTTACCCCACAGAAATCCTGGGCTGGCATGACTCGTCATGAAGTGATCGACAGTTCAACGCAGTTCGAGTCGCTATCTTATCAGTCGATCTTTCGCGGCACGGCACTTCGTACGTATCATTCCCCCGATGCTCAGGAAGTTCCCTAAGCGTGCGACATTTTCGCTCTTACAATCCGCGAAATTCAGCGCCTTTCGATTACCCAACTTATATGCAAAAACATTGCCAATTTGTTTGTTTTTGCATATGATATGGGAATGTCATCTCTTGACAAATTCGTCGATGACCGGCTTATTCACGGTCGCTCCTACTTCTCTCGTGAAGAGGTGCTTGCCGCGCTCGATCTGAATTCTGAGAGCCTGACGGCCGCGATCACCAGGCTGGTGAAAAAACGTCGGCTGGCGAACCCCCGTCACGGCTTCTACCTCATCCTACGTCCAGAAGATCAGTCAACTGGCGCCCCCGATCCCGTGCGCTGGATTGAACCCTTGATGAAGCATCAGGGACTCGATTACCGTATTTCGCTACTGCGCGCCGCGGCCTTCCACGGCTCATCGCATCAGGCCGCAATGGTTTTTCAGGTGGTCGCTCCCAAGCAGCTGCGTAATTTCGAGATTGGCCGTCATCGCCTTCAGTTTCTGTACCAAGTGCCCAAGGTCTTTACTCAAGTCAATAAGCCAGAGCAGCTTGACCAGATGAAGAGTGATGCCGGCTTTTCCAAGGTTGCCGGTGTCGAAGTGACGCTGCTGGATTGCGCCCGTTACTTTCACAAAGCCACCGGCATCAATGGCGTGGCGCAAATCGCCAAAGACATCGGTGCCAAGGCCGACCCACGGAAGCTTGCCAAGGTCGCCGACTTCTACGAGAACTCGTCCGTGCGGCGGCTCGGTTATCTGCTTGATCGTGCCGGCCATGTACGCCAGGCCGACGCGTTGGCACCATTTGTCAAAAAGGCCAAGACGGCTGTGCCACTTGATCCTTCCGTCAAACCACTCATTGAGTCCCTCGCCGAATTTCACGACAAAGATGCCCGGTGGAAGCTCGTGATCAATGCACCCGTGGAGATCGACTTTTGATTCCCAACGCTTACATCCAGGCTTGGAGCGCAAAAGCGCCCTGGCCCGACGCGCGGCATGTCGAACAAGACCTGATCATTTCGCGCGCACTGTGCGACCTGTTCAATGCACCAGCGCTGAAAAATAAAATCGCCTTTCGCGGTGGTACCGCCATCAACAAGTTGTTGTTCAAGCAACCGCTTCGCTACTCTGAAGACATTGATCTTGTACAAACCCAGGCTGAGCCCATTGGCACAACAGTCGATGCGATCCGTGGTGCCTTGTCGTGGCTGGGGAAATGCAACCGCGAGCAGGCAGGACATTCGATGCACTTGGTGTTCAAGTTCACACCGGAAGTAGATCCGCAAGTGACGCTGAAACTAAAGGTTGAGATCAACACCCGC
>JAYVNF010000297.1:0-4364 GCA_043758575.1 Rhodoferax sp. | reverse complement strand
TCAGGCTGGCAGCAGTGGCCCTATGCGGCGGGCCTGTCCTTGCAGCACCATGACCACGCCGGTGTCGGCCATCTGGAACTGCTGGATGCCAGTGGCCTGTTGGCGAGCTGGCGCTTCACCCTGGGCCAGAACCTGCACGCCATCCGCCTGGTGGACCAGTTTGGCGCCCAGCTCGAAAGCGCAATCTCTGGCAAGCCGCTGGCGCAGGCCCTGAAAAATGTCTGCCCGAGTTGCAAGGCGCCGCTTGAGCCCGACCAGGAAGAGTGCCCGGTGTGCACCAAGGTGGTCCACACGCCACCCAGCACCTGGACCCTGTTTCGCCTGTGGCGCTTTGCCAAGCCCTACCGTGGCCAATTGCTCTTGGGCTTCTTCCTGATGCTCTTGGGCACGGCCGCCAGCCAGGTGCCGCCTTACCTCACGATCCCGCTGGTGGACAAGGTGCTGATCCCGTTCCAGAACGGCCAGCACATAGAGCCCAGCACGATTGCCTGGTACCTCTCGGGTCTCTTGGCCTCGGGCATCCTGGCCTGGGGCTTGAGCTGGGCCAAGACCTACATCCTGGCGCTGGCGTCTGAGCGCATCGCCGCCGATTTGCGCACCACCACCTACGAGCATTTGCTGCGCCTCTCCTTGGAATACTTTGGCGGCAAACGCACTGGCGACTTGCTCTCGCGCGTGGGCAGCGAGAGTGACCGCATTGCGGTCTACCTGTCGCTGCACCTGACCGACTTTGCCAGCGACGTTATCATGATCGTGATGACCGCCGTCATCCTGTTTTCCATGAACCCGTATCTGGCGCTGATCACCCTGGTGCCGCTGCCCTTTATTGGCTGGATGATCCACTTTGTGCGCTACCGCCTGCGCACCGGCTTCGAGAAGATAGACCGGGTCTGGGGCGAGGTCACCAATGTGCTGGCCGACACCATTCCCGGCATCCGCGTGGTCAAGGCCTTTGCCCAGGAGCAGCGCGAGGCCAAGCGCTTCCGCGAGGCCAACCGGCACAACCTCATCGTCAACGACCGCATCAACAAGATCTGGTCGCTGTTCTCGCCCAGCGTCTCGCTGTTGACCGAAATCGGCCTCCTGGTGGTCTGGGGCTTTGGCATCTGGCAGGTATCCAAAGGCGACATCACCGTAGGTATGTTGCTGGCCGCCATTGCATACATAGGCCGCTTTTACGGACGGCTGGATTCGATGAGCCGCATTGTCTCCGTCACGCAAAAATCGGCCTCTGCGGCCAAGCGCATCTTTGACATCCTGGACCATGTCTCCAGCGTGCCCGAGCCGGCCAATCCGGTGCATGTGGGCAAGATGGAGGGACGCATCGAGGTGCGTGATGTGGGCTTTCGCTACGGCAACCGTGAAGTGAACCGCGGCATCACGCTCAACATCGCACCGGGCGAAATGATTGGCCTGGTGGGCCACAGCGGCTCGGGCAAGAGCACGCTGGTGAATTTGATTTGCCGCTTCTACGATGTGTCCGAAGGCGCGATTCTGGTGGACGGTGTGGACATCCGCTCGTATGCCATTGCCGACTTCCGCCAGAACATCGGTCTGGTCTTGCAAGAGCCTTTCTTGTTCTTCGGCACGATTGCCGAAAACATTGCCTACGGCAAGCCGGACGCCACTCGCGAAGAAATCATTGCCTCGGCCCGCGCGGCCCACGCCCACGAGTTCATATTGAGGTTGCCGCAGGGCTATGACTCCATGGTCGGTGAGCGCGGTCAGGGTCTTTCGGGCGGTGAGCGCCAGCGCATCTCGATCGCGCGCGCCCTGCTGATCGACCCGCGTATTCTGATCCTGGACGAGGCCACTTCCTCGGTGGATTCCGAGACCGAAAAAGAGATTCAAAAGGCGCTGGAGAACCTGGTGCAAGGCCGCACGACGATTGCCATTGCCCACCGCCTGTCCACCCTGCACCGCGCCGACCGCCTGGTGGTGCTGGACCGGGGCCGTGTGGTGGAGGAGGGCACGCACGACGTGCTGATGGCCCAGGAGGGCGCCTACTTCAACCTCTACCAGGCCCAGGCCCGCAACATGGACGTGGACATGGATGCCAGCCTCGCTTCAGACAATGCAGACAAGGAAGACGCAGAATGAGCACGTCCCTACCTTCCAGCGTGGCCGCTGTGTCTAATCCGCAGAACCCGAACCCGAACCCGATCGCAGTAGCGCAGCGCGACCGCTTTACGCTGGAGCGCAATGCCTTTGGCAAGCTGATCCTCACCACTGCAGAAGGCCAGCGCCATGAGGCGGTGGTGCCGGTGCGCGCCTTTCCGATCCAGTCGCCCGAGGTGGGTATTTCGATTGTGAATACCGATAGCCAGGAGGTGGCCTGGGTGGACCGTTTGGCCGATCTGCCCGAGCCCGCACAAAGCCTGATTCGCGAGGAACTGGCGGCGCGCGAGTTCATGCCGGTGATCAGCCAGATCGTGTCCGTCAGCAGCTTTTCCACGCCCTGCACCTGGACGGTGGAGACCGACCGCGGGCAGACCGCCTTTGTGTTGCGCGGCGATGAGGACATACGCCGCATCGGCAAGGACAACGCTTTGCTGATTGCCGACACGCATGGCATTCAGTACCTGGTGCGCGACCAGTTTGCCTTGAATACGGCCAGCAAGAAGATTCTGGATCGGTTCTTGTAGCCGCTGTGTTTTTGCTTGGTTGCGCTGCATTTCACGCCAACTTGGTGGGCCGGGCGGGCGGACCGGGTATCCCTTCTCCAGCCCTGCTCGCGGGCGGCTGCTTCTGGGGTGCTAGCACCGTTGCGTGAACACCGTGATTGACTGGCCCACTCTGTGGCAACCGCAAATGGGGGCTTGCGAAGGGACACCCAGTCCGCCCGCCCGGCGGTGCGTGTTTGCATGCGGGCTTGCCAAAAACGCCACCCGCCGCCCGCGCGGTAGCGGAGTGCAAAAAATTACCGAACCACTGCGGTCATATTCACCACCTCCGCCGGCAGGTCGCGCCCATGGAACTGTTTGTAGATGGCGTTGATCTTGCCGTTGGCCAGGTTGCGCTGCACCCAGGTATCCAGAAAGCCGCGCAACTTGCCACCGTCCTTGCGCAGACCAATCGCCAAGGGCGTGGACTGCAGTACAAACTTGGCTTCGATAAAGTTGCGGCCTTTTTTACGGTTCATTTCCAGCAGCATGGAAGGCGCCGTGGCCACGTACAACTGCTGGCCGCTGACCAGCACATTGAGCAGCGTGTCGTTGGAGTCATAGCGCACCAGCGTCAGGCTGGGGTCGCCCTCGCTGACATGCTTCTCGTTGGTGGAGCCGCGCAGCACCGCAATCGGCTTGCCCGCCAGGTCCTTGAAACCCTTGACCCGGGCATCAATGGGGCCGCCCAGTACCGACTCAATGTTGCCATAGGGAATAGAAAAATCTACCAGCTGCTGGCGCTCGGTGGTCACGCTGAAGTTGGAGATCACCAGATCGGCCTTGCGTGCCAGCAAAAACTCGACGGCGGTGGAATTCACAATGCGCACAAACTCCAGCTCCACCCCCATGTCCTTGGCCAGCAGGCGTGCCAGCTCCACGTCCGAGCCGGTGGGCTGCAGCTTGTCGTCCATCATGTTGTATGGCGGAACCACCAGGCCGGTTCCCACTAGCAGCTTCTTGCGCGCATAGATGTCGTCCAGCGCATCGGCCCAGGCGCTGCCGGCCCAGAGCGTGGCGCACAAGGCGGTGCACACAATGGTGCATAGGGCCGTGCAAAGGGCAGACACCCTCAGGCGGCGCCAGGCCGCAGACGCCAGCGAGAACGAAAACACAGGTGTGCAGAGGTGCATAAAAATTCTTTCTGGCGGGCGCACATTCGCCTGTTCGATGCCAGTTTAGTGGGACTTCCAACGATGTTCAAAGTATGTCCGCTAGGGTACAGGCAGCGGCTCGTACTGCACCATACATTGCGGCCCTTTGGCCGGGCACGGCAGGCATTTCTTGACGAACCGACCCTGCGGCGCGCATCATTTCGACCCAACGGGGTAGCGTGGCGAAGACCCGTAGTCGCCACGGTCACCAGGTTTGCATAGCACGCGTCAGACAGGAACATCAATGCGGGTCAAGATCGTTGCCAAATGGATTTGGGTGCTTTTGCTGGTGCTGTCGGCGATCAGCCTGGGGCGTCCGTTTTGGCAGTGGATTATTTGCGCCAGAGCCGTGCCAATGCGCGTGCATTGAGCGAGGTACTGAACGCGACCACAGAGCTGCGCGCCAACGTCGAATCCCTGGTTAATGCCGTGCGTTCCTACGCCCTGGCCCTGGAGCCGGCCTACGCCTACGACGTTGACCAGCAGCTGCAGCGCAATGCGCCGGACCGCGAGGCTGTGGCGCGCATGCTCAAGCACTATGCCGATG
>JAYVNF010000296.1:0-4373 GCA_043758575.1 Rhodoferax sp. | reverse complement strand
TGATGCCCCGGATGTCATAGGCCTTGAAAATTCCCGCGTTGATCTGCATGCGTTTCCCTAATCGATGTGCCGTGGCAGCGTATGTTTTGTAGCTCCGGCATTGTAGGTGCTGCACTGCGGCGCACGGCCTGCCAGGACTGCCAGACGGTGGCGATGTCGGGGGCACGCTCGCCACCCACGGCCAGCTGGTGGGCACAGCCCACCGGGCCGGCACGCCAGGCGCGGGCCTGGCTGAAAATTTGCACATGGGGCAGATGCAGTGCCACCGCCAGGTGGCTCAGGCCGGAATCAACGCCCACCACCCCGGCCGACTGCGCCATGCGGTCCATCAGCTCGGGCAGGGCCATGCGCGGCCAGACTTCGGCCTGGGGCCCGACTGCACGGGCAATGCGCGTGACCCGCTCCAGCTCTGCGGCATTGGCGTGCGGCAGACCGATGCGCAGGCCCGTATCGGCCATGCGCCGGGCCAGTTGCAACCAGTCGGCCTCGGGCCATTCGTTGTCGGCCCGGGTGGTGCCATGGGCGAACACGACGCAGGGGCTGGCTGACTGGGTTGCACCGGCAAGGGGGTAGTGCGCCAGGCCCGCGGGCGTGTAGCCCAGAGCCAGGCCGGCCAGCAGCCGGTAGCGGGCCACGGCGTGGATGCGCTGGGGCATGGGCAGTGCGCGTTGCAACAGCAGGCGCACCGGCCATTCATAACCGCAGGCGTCGCTGCGATTGCCATAGGTAGCGCTGAAGCCAGCGGCGCTCAAACGGGCGCAACGCGCCTCTAGCGCGGACTTGATTAGCCCTTGGAAGTCGATGACGGCGTCATAGCTTTGCTGCTTGAGCTGGCGCGTAAAGGCTGTGCGCTCGGCACGGGTCTGGGCGCTCCAGCGCGACTTGCGCCAGCGCCGCTGCGCCATCGGCAGCACCCGCTGCAGGCCTTTGACGCGCCCCAGCAGCGGTGCAAACGATTCCTCCACAACCCAGTCGATGCTGGCACCGGGAAACTGCTGCTGCAAGTCATGCACCACCGGCATGGTTTGGATCACATCCCCCAGCGAGGACAGCTTGACGATGAGTATTTTCATGCGGCCCATGCTAGGCAGGCGGTGTGACAGGCATATGTCCGCAAACGGCGAGTTTTTGCGGCGCCCGCTGCGTATCATGCGGCCATGACCCGCGCTGCCACCGCTTCTCCCACTGCTACCGTCCCATTGGATGCCGACGCCTGCTACCTGGCCTTGAAGACGCGCGACGGCCGCTTTGACGGGCATTTTTTCACCGGTGTGCGCAGCACCGGCATCTACTGCCGCCCGGTCTGCAAGGTGCGCACACCCAAGCGGGAAAATTGCCAGTTCTATGGCTTGGCGGCGCAGGCCGAAGCAGCCGGCTTTCGGCCCTGTCTGCGCTGCCGCCCGGAACTGGCACCTTCTACCACCGCAGCGCCTGGCTGGTCCACCCAAGACGCCTCAGCCGTGCTGGCGCAGCAGGTCGCCACTTTGCTGGATGTGCTGGTGCAAAGCGGCCAGGCCGCCAGCGGCATGGAGGTGGTGGCAGCCAAGCTGGGTGTCAGCGCGCGCCACCTGCGCCGCATTTTCGAGGCGCAGTGGGGCATCTCGCCACTGCAGTACCTGCAAACCCGCCGCCTGCTGTGCGCCAAACATTTGCTGACCGACACCCAGTTGCCCATCACCCAGGTGGCGGCCTTGAGCGGCTTTGCCAGCCTGCGCCGCTTCAATGCCGCCTTTGTGGCGCACTACCGGCTGCAGCCGCGCGCCTTGCGCAAAGAAAGTGGCGCCGAAGTGCAACTGGCTCGCGAGCGCCGGTTGCCAGCGACTGCCAACACCCTGCCTGCTTCGGCTTCGGCGAGCTGCATCCTGCTCAAAGCCAGTTACCGCCCGCCCTACGACGTGGCGGCCATGCTGGCGTTTTTGCAGCAACGCGCCATTGCCGGCGTGGAGGCGGTGGACCTGGCCACGCTGTGCTACCGGCGCACCATCGCCTTGGCATTCAACACGCAGCCGCTGTGCGGCTGGGTGCAGGCCCGCTTTCTGCCTGATCGCTGCATGGTGGAGTTCCAGATCAGCGAAAGCCTGTTGCCCGCCCTGCCACGCCTGATGGCAGACATGCGCCAGCTGCTGGACCTGGACGCCGACCCACATGCCATTGCCGCCTGCATGGATAGCCGCTTTGCGGGCCTGGAGGGCCTGCGCGTGCCGGGCACGCTGGATGGTTTTGAGCTGGCCGTGCGCGGCATTCTGGGCCAGCAAATCACCGTGGCCGCGGCGCGCACCCTGGCCACGCGCCTGGTCCACACACTGGGCATCCCCATGACCACGCCCTACCCGGAGCTGACGCATCTATTTCCGTCCGCCGCGCAACTGGGTGCGGCCGGGGCGCAAGTCCTGGGGCAACTGGGCATCGTGCGCCAGCGCCAGGCCGCCATCCTGGCGCTGGCACAAGCGGTGGCCGAGCAGCACATCCACTTGCGCGCCGGTGGGGACATTGCCCAGACGGTCCGCGACTTGCAGGCCCTGCCCGGCATCGGGCCGTGGACGGCCAGCTACATCGCCATGCGGGTGCTGCGCTGGCCCGATGCCTTCCCCTCGGGTGACGTCGCGCTGCAATCGGCACTGGGCCTGCGCCAGCACCCACACCCGGCGCAAGAGGCCGAGCGCCTGTCACAGGCCTGGCGGCCCTGGCGCAGCTATGCCGTGGTCCGCGCCTGGCACACCCTGGCGGCGCTGCAGTCCAGCGATACGGCGGCCAGTATGAAGCAGCCAAGCCGCAGCGCACCCAACGTCCAACCCAAACTCCAACGGCTTCAAGCACCAAGGTAGCTGCACATGAACACCCCTGAATCCAAAACCACTTCCAGGCACTCTTCCAAGCCTCTTTCAAAACCATCCCAAGCGGCCCGCGCCCTGGTGCGTTGCAGCTACGCCAGCCCCCTGGGCCCCATGACCCTGGCTGCCAGCGCGCAGGGCCTGGCCGGCATCTGGTTCGACGGCCAGAAGCACATGCCTGACTGCAGCGCCTGGCCGCTGGACACCGGGCACCCGGTATTGCGGCAGACGCGAGCGCAGTTGCAGGAATACTTTGCCGGCCAGCGCCAGCACTTTGAGCTGCCACTGGACTTCGCCGCCGGCACCGCCTTTCAGCAACAGGTCTGGCGCGGCCTGCTGGACATTCCCAGCGGCGCCACCCTGGCCTATGGCGTGCTGGCCCAGCGCATAGGCAAGAGTGCGGCGGTGCGGGCGGTGGGCGCGGCCGTGGGGCGCAACCCAATCAGCATCATCATTCCCTGCCACCGCGTGGTCGGCGCCAGCGGCGCACTCACTGGTTATGCCGGTGGCCTGCCACGCAAGGTCGCCCTGCTGCAACTGGAGCAGCCCCAGCAAACGACAATCAACGCATGACAAAAACTACAAGCAAACCCTGGCTGGTCGACTTCGTTTTGCTGGCCGCCATCTGGGGCTCTTCCTTCATGTTCATGCGTGTGGCCGCGCACGAAATGGGCGCACTGCCGGCGGCCGGTTTGCGGGTCTGCATTGCAGCCCTGTTCCTGTTCCCCCTGCTGCTGTTCAAGGGCCTGGGCAGCGCGCTGCGCCAACACTGGAAGCTGACCTTTGCCGTGGGCGTGCTGAACTCGGCCATTCCCTTTGTCTGCTTCACCTATGCCCTGCTGTCCATCACCACCGGGCTGTCGGCGATTCTGAATGCCACCGTGCCCCTGTTCGGCGCCCTGATTGCCTGGGCCTGGCTGAAGGACCGGCCCAGCGGCTCGCGCATGGTCGGTCTGGCCGTAGGCTTTATCGGCGTGAGCATGCTGGCCTGGGACAAGGCCAGCTTCCAGCCCGACGCCAGCGGCACCACCACCGGCTGGGCCGTGCTGGCGGTGCTGTTCGCCTGCCTGTGCTACGGCACGGCGGCCAGCGTGGCCAAGCGCTTTATGGGCGGCCTGCCCTCGCTGGTCTCGGCCACCGGCAGCCAGATCGGCGCCAGCATCGCCCTCCTGCCCCTGACCTGGCTGTACTGGCCGACCCAGACACCCAGCCTGCGCACCTGGGCCTGCGTCATCGTGCTCGGGGTGGTGTGCACCGGCCTGGCCTACATCCTGTACTTCCGCCTGATCGAGCGCGCCGGCCCGGCGCGTGCCCTGGCCGTGACCTTTGCAATTCCGGCCTTTGCCGTGTTCTATGGCGTGCTGCTGCTGGGCGAGAGCATCACGCCCTGGATGGTGGTCTGCGCCCTGGTCATCATTGCAGGCACTTCGCTGTCCACCGGCTTGGTGAGCCTGCGGCTGCGCGCAAGCGTCGCAAATTGAGACCAAGCGGGCGCAGTTTGACCCAGGTCATCTGCGCCAGCAGCCCAAAGCCATAACCTTG
>JAYVNF010000295.1:0-4409 GCA_043758575.1 Rhodoferax sp. | reverse complement strand
TTGCAAGAGTAAACCCTGAGCCGGGGCGCAATCACATGCCGATACATTCACTGCTTTGGTGCTGCGTGCACCATAGGTCGTGGAACCACTTATTTAACTGGAGTACTTGAAGATGACGATGAAATCCCTGAAAACCGTTGCGTTAGTCGTGGCAGCATTGGGCACCCTGGCTGCCAGCCCTGCTTTCGCCGGCAAGACCCTGGATGCCATCAAGGCACGCGGCCAGGTGATTTGCGGCGTCAACACCGGTCTGGCCGGCTTCAGTGCTGCCGACTCCGGTGGCAAGTGGACTGGCCTGGACGTGGATGTCTGCCGCGCCGTGGCTGCCGCCACCCTGGGCGATGCCGAAAAAGTGAAGTACGTTCCCCTGAATGCCCAAGCCCGTTTCACGGCGCTGCAGTCCGGCGAAGTTGACATCCTGTCGCGCAACACCACGTTCACGCTGACCCGTGACGCATCCCTGGGCCTGAGCCAGACCGCCGTGACCTACTACGACGGCCAGGGATTCATGGTCCCGGTCAAGAGCAAGATCAAGAGCGCCAAGCAACTCAAGGGCCAGACCGTGTGCGTGCAGTCCGGCACCACCACTGAAAAGAACCTGACCGACTACTCCAAGGCTTCCGGCCTGGGCATCAAGCCCGTGGTGTTTGAAAAGCTCGAAGCCGCTGAAGGTGCTTACTTCTCCGGCCGTTGCGTGGCCTATACCACCGACGCCTCCGGCCTGGCCTCCACCCGCAACAAGGTGGCCAAGAACCCGGCTGACCACGTCATCCTGTCCGACCTGATCTCCAAAGAACCGCTGGGCCCGATGGTGCGTCGCGGTGATGACGACTGGACTGCCATCGTCAAGTGGACAATTTACGGCCTGTTGGAAGCCGAAGAGTACGGTGTCACCGCTGCCAATGTGGACGACCTGAAAGCCAACAGCAAGGACCCCATCGTGGGCCGCCTGCTGGGTTCCACCGAAGATACCGGCAAGCTCTTGGGCCTGGACAAGGAATGGCTGGCCCGTGCGGTCAAGGCCACCGGCAACTATGGTGAAATTTTTGAACGCAATGTCGGCCCCAAGTCGGACCTGCAACTGCCACGCGGTCTGAACAACCTGTGGAATAAGGGCGGCGTGCAGTACGCACCTCCGCTGCGTTAATCGGCAAGCACAACGCCCCCACTCGCAGGGGCGTTTCTTCGGCCCTCGGGGGGTAGGCATATATCGGTTCGCAATCGGTAGCCTGCCCCTTTTGGTTTTGGCTTCTACTCTCTACAGCAGCAACCATGTCCACAACACCTAAATATCCCAAACCATCCTGGTCCTGGCGCAGCCAGGCCTTCCGGGGTCTGCTGTACCAGATCGTCACCGTGGTCCTGATCCTGGCCACCGTGCTCTACCTGGCGCACAACACCAAAGTCAATATGAACGCCCGCGGCATCCAGAGCGGCTGGGACTTCATGCTGGGTGGTGCCGGCTTTGATATCGGCGAAAGCCTGTTCGCCTACGATTCGGGTGATCCGTACTGGAAGGCCTTTTTGATTGGCTTCAGCAACACGCTGCGCGTGGCCGTGCTGGGCATCATCCTGACCACCATTCTGGGCACCCTGATCGGCGTGGGCCGCTTCTCGCGCAACGCCTTGGTGCGCGGCCTGTGCCTGTGCTACGTGGAATTCTTCCGCAACATTCCAATCCTGCTGCAGCTCTTGATGTGGTACCTGATGTTTACCGAGGTGCTGCCCGAGTCCAGCGCCCCCATGACCTTGGGCCCGCTGTTTCTGAGCAAGGGTGGCCTGAACTTCCCGATTCCGGTGTGGGCCACCGGCCAGTACTTTGCCGCCATTGGCATGGGCCTGGCCCTGGTCCTGGCCTTTGTCTACCGCCGCTACGCCATCAAGTCCTTTGAGCGCACCGGTGTGCCCAAGAGCCTGTTCTGGGTGCCGGTGGGCATTGTGGTGGGTTGTGGCGTGCTGGGCTGGATTCTGGGTGGTGCACCCATGGCGTTTGACATGCCAAAGCAGGGCGAATTCGCCATCGAAAACGGTGGCGCGCTGACGCCCGAATTTTTGTCGGTGCTGCTGGGCCTGACGATTTACACCGCCGCCTTTGTGGCCGAAGTGGTGCGCGGTGGCATCTCCTCGGTGGCCCTGGGCCAAAGCGAGGCAGCGGCCGCGTTGGGCCTGAGCCGCGGCCAGACCATGCGCCTGGTGACCCTGCCGCAGGCCCTGCGCGTGATCATCCCGCCAGTGACCAACCAGTTCTTGAACCTGACCAAAAACTCCTCGCTGGCCGTGGCCATTGGCTACCCGGATGTGGTGTCGATTGCCAACACCGCCCTGAACCAGACCGGCCGCGCCGTGGAGTGCATCGCCATCATCATGCTGGTCTACCTGAGCACCTCGCTCACCACCTCATTTGGCATGAACTGGTACAACAACCGTTCGGCCATCAAGGAGCGCTAAGCCATGACCGCAATGACGTTTGAACCCGTAGCCGCGCGCCCCGCCCCGATCAAGACCGAAGGCCTGGTGGCCTGGATCCGCAGCAACCTGTTTGGCAGCCTGGGCACCGCCCTGGGCACGTTGGCCATCGGCCTGGTTCTGCTGGCCACCGTGCCACGCTTTCTGAACTGGGCCTTTGTCAACGCCATCTGGGCCAAGGACTATGACGCCTGCCATGCCGCCGCAGGCGCCTGCTGGGGCGTGGTGGCGGAGAAGTACCGCATCATCATCTTCGGCCGCTACCCGTTTGAAGAGCAATGGCGCCCGCTGCTTGCCACCCTGGCCCTGCTGGCGCTGCTGGTGGTGAGCTGCATGCGCGCTTTCTGGAAGCCGGCTCTGGGCATTCTGTGGGTGCTGGTTCTGGCCTTCTTTTTCAGCCTGATGTCGGGCGGTGTCTTTGGCCTGTCCAAGGTCGATACCGACCGCTGGGGTGGCCTGCCGCTGACCCTGTTGCTGGCCTCGCTGTCCATGTCCATGGCCTTTCCGATTGCGCTGGTGGTGGCGCTGGGGCGGCGCTCCAAGCTGCCGGCCATCCGCAGCGTCTGCACCATTTATGTGGAGCTGATTCGCGGTGTGCCGCTGGTCTCGGTGCTGTTCATGGCCTCCTTCATGTTCCCACTCCTGATGCCCCAGGGCTTCACGATTGACGTGCTGGTGCGGGTACTGGCCGGCATCACCCTGTTTGCCGCGGCCTATATGGCCGAGGTGATACGCGGTGGCCTGCAGGCCGTACCCAAGGGTCAGATTGAAGCGGCGGCGACGTTGGGCCTCTCGTACTGGCAGACCCAGCGCAAAATCGTGCTACCGCAGGCCCTGGCCATGGTGGTGCCCGGCATCATGAACAACTTCATCAGCACCTTCAAGGACACCTCGCTGGTGACCATCGTCAGCCTCTACGAGCTGACCGGCGCCATGAGCCTGGCGCTCAACTCGGATGCCAACTGGCGGCCCTTCAAGATTGAGGGCTACCTCTTCATCGCCCTGATCTATTTCGTGTTCTGCTTCTCCATGTCGCGCTACAGCATCTGGATTGAAAAGCAGGTCAACAAAAGCAAGCAACGCTAAGGAACATACATGTCTGAAAACATCATCACCTTCGACAAGGTCAACAAGTGGTACGGCAACAGCTTCCACGTGCTGCGCGATATTGACCTGCAGGTCAAAACCGGCGAACGCATTGTGGTCTGCGGCCCCTCGGGCTCGGGCAAGTCCACCCTGATTCGCTGCATCAACCGCCTGGAAGAACACCAGCAAGGCCACCTTACCGTGGACGGTGTAGAGCTCACCGACGACGTGAAAGCCATCGACGATGTGCGCAAAAAAGTCGGCATGGTGTTCCAGCAGTTCAATCTGTTCCCGCATCTGACGGTGCTGGAAAACCTGACGCTCTCGCCCATGTGGGTGGGCAAGATGCCCAAGAAAGAGGCGGAAGAAAAAGCCATGGTGCAGCTGGAGCGCGTGCGCATTGCCAACCAGGCTGGCAAGTACCCGCTACAACTCTCCGGCGGCCAGCAGCAGCGCGTGGCGATTGCCCGCGCCCTGTGCTTGAAGCCCAAGATCATGCTGTTCGATGAGCCGACCTCGGCGCTGGATCCGGAGATGATCAAGGAGGTGCTGGACGTGATGATTGAGATGGCCAGCCAGGGCATCACCATGCTGTGCGTGACGCATGAGATGGGGTTTGCCAAGGCGGTGGCGGACCGGGTGATTTTTATGGACCAGGGGCAGATCGTGGAGCAGAACAATCCGCATGACTTTTTTAACAATCCGCAGAGTGAGCGGAGTCGGGACTTCTTGTCGAAGATTTTGGGCCACTGATTCTTTTTTTGTAACTACTCAGCCCGATCTTCGGCCATGCACTGGATTCAGCCGAAGCGGGGCTGCGGCGGTGTGCCCTTGAATGCAGCGACAAGGGAGTCGAA
>JAYVNF010000294.1:0-4432 GCA_043758575.1 Rhodoferax sp. | reverse complement strand
TTGTCGGCAAAACCGCGGAAGTTGCCGCGCTTCAAATGGATCAGCAGCAGGGAGATGGTGGCCGGTGTGATGCCCGACAGGCGCGAGGCCAGGCCCAGGGTTTCAGGGCGGTACTTGCTCAGGCGTTGGCGCGCCTCAAAGCTCAGGGCCGAGACTTGCATATAGTCCAGCTCGGGCGGCAGGCGCAGGTGCTCATAAAAAGCAGCGCGCTCCACCTCCCCCTTTTGCCGGTCTATGTAGCCGGAATACTTGGCGGCAATTTCTACTTGCTCGATGACGGCGGCGACAAACACGTCTTGCGCCAGGGCGGCTGCAGTGCCTTCACCATACGCATCCACCAAGGCATCTACCGCCTGGCAATCGGCGGCCAGAGGCAGCTCGGCATAGGGCAACTCGGCATTGGCAAAGCGCCCCTCCGCCAAAGACATCAGACCCGCGTAACTCACGTCGGGGCGGCGCAGCAGGTCGGCCAGGTTGTATTCATGCTCCATGGCCTTGCCCAGTACCCGCTCAGCCTCGGCCTGTGCCAGGTTGCGCGGGCTCACCCAGATGCTGCGCAGACGCTCTGTTTCACGTGAAACAGCGTCGCGCTTGCGGCAAAAGGCGCTCCAGCGGGCCTCATCCACCAGGCCGAGCTGGCGCCCGGCTTCGGTGAGGCGGGCGTCGGCGTTGTCTTCGCGCAGCTGCAGGCGGAACTCGGCCCGGCTGGTGAACATGCGGTAGGGCTCGGTCACACCCTTGCTGATCAGGTCGTCCACCAGCACGCCCAGGTAGGCCTGGTCGCGACCGGGCAGCCAACTGTCGGCGGCATAGGCGATGCTGCCCGTGCTACTGGCCGCCGCATTGCCGCCACCCAGAGCACGCGCCTGCAGAGCGGCATTGATGCCGGCAAACAGGCCTTGGGCGGCAGCCTCTTCGTAGCCGGTGGTGCCATTGATCTGGCCGGCAAAAAACAGGCCGGCAATCTGACGCGTCTCAAAGCTGCTCTTGAGCGCGCGCGGGTCGAAGTAGTCGTACTCGATGGCATAGCCGGGGCGCAGGATGTGGGCGTTCTCCAGCCCTGGCATGCTGCGCACCAGCTGCAGCTGGATGTCAAACGGCAGGCTGGTGGAGATGCCGTTGGGGTAGTACTCGTGGGTGGTCAGGCCCTCGGGCTCCAGAAAGATCTGGTGGCTGTCCTTGTCGGCAAAACGGTTCACCTTGTCTTCCACGCTGGGGCAGTAGCGCGGCCCCACGCCCTCGATCTTGCCCATGAACATGGGGCTGCGATCAAAGCCGCTGCGAATGATTTCGTGCGTGTGAGCGTTGGTGTGGGTGATCCAGCAAGGCATTTGCTGCGGGTGCATCTGCGTGCGGCCCATGAAGCTGAACACTGGCATGCGCGAGGACATGCCGCCAAGCATGCCGTCGCCGGGCTGCGCTTCACATTTGGAGAAGTCGATGCTGCGCCCGTCAATGCGCGGTGGTGTACCGGTTTTCAGCCGCCCCTGCGGCAGCTGCAGCTCTTTCAAACGCGCACTTAAAGAGACGGCGGGGGGATCACCGGCGCGCCCGGCCGCATAGTTGTTCAGGCCCACATGGATCTTGCCATCCAAAAAGGTGCCGGCCGTCAGCACCACGGTACGGCCACGGAACTCGATGCCCACCTGGGTGACGGCGCCCACCACCCGCTCCCCTTCCACCAGCAGGTCGTCTACGGCTTGCTGGAACAAGAACAGATTGGGTTGGTTTTCCAGCATCCGGCGTATCGCCGCCTTGTACAGCACGCGGTCGGCCTGGGCCCGGGTGGCACGCACGGCCGGCCCCTTGCTGGAGTTGAGGATGCGAAACTGGATGCCGGCCTCGTCGGTGGCCAATGCCATGGCGCCACCCAGCGCGTCCACTTCCTTGACCAGATGGCCCTTGCCAATGCCGCCTATGGAGGGGTTGCAGCTCATCTGCCCCAGGGTCTCGATGTTGTGGGTCAGCAGCAGGGTTTTGCAACCCATGCGGGCAGCGGCCAGCGCGGCTTCGCTGCCGGCATGGCCGCCGCCTACGACGATCACGTCGAAATAGTCTGGGTAAAGCATGGTGAATCCAATGGGGGCGCCAAGGCCTGGTGCCGGGCGCGAAGGGTGCTGGGGGAGGCCCCGATTCTACCGGCTGCTGCAAATACAGGCAGGGTGCAGGCAAACCACTAGGCCCGCTAGGCACAGGGCCCTAGCACACGGGACAAGCCCCGTGCCATAGTCCCGCACACTCCGTGGCGCAAAGAACCACCGGACCTTCCCCCGACACCACCAGACGAACTACCGCCCATGCCAAGTGCCCTGTCAGACGAACCCTACGACTACCTCATCATCGGCGGCGGATCGGCCGGCTGCGTGCTGGCCGCGCGCCTGTCCGAAGATCCCCAGGTGCGCGTCGCCCTGCTGGAAGCCGGGGCACAGGACACCAATGTGCTGATCCACTGCCCGTTGGGAATGGCCACACTGGCCTTGACCGGCCAGGCCAACTGGAAGTTCGAGACCGTGCCCCAGGCCGGCCTGAACGGGCGCCGTGGCTACCAGCCGCGCGGCAAGGTGCTGGGTGGCTCGAGTTCCGTGAACGCGATGATTTACATCCGCGGCCAGCGCGAGGACTACGACCACTGGGCCGCCCTGGGCAACCCCGGCTGGTCCTTTGATGAGGTGCTGCCCTACTTTCTGCGCGCCGAAGACAATGCGCGCGGCGCCGGCGCTTGGCACGGCGTAGGCGGCCCCTTGCATGTGATGGATTTGCGCAGCCCCAACCCGCTGGGGCCGCTGTTTGTGCAGGCCGCTGGCCAAGCCGGCCATGCGCTCAACCCGGACTTCAATGGCGAGCGCCAGGAGGGCGTGGGCCTGTACCAGGTGACGCAGAAAAACGGCGAGCGCCACAGCGCTGCCAAGGCCTACCTGGCACCGCACACCGGGCGCCCCAATCTGCAGGTGCTGACCCAAGCCCAGACCTGCCGCGTGCTGATCGACAACCGGCGCGCCGTCGGCGTGGAATATGTGCAGCACGGCCAAACCCGCCAACTGCGCGCCAGCCGCGAGGTGCTGCTGTGTGCCGGCGCCCTGCAGTCGCCCCAATTGCTGCTGCTCTCCGGCATAGGCCCACAGGAGCATTTGCAGCAGCACGGCATCCCGGTGCAGCATGCGCTGCCCGGCGTGGGCCGCAACCTGCAGGACCATATGGACGTGGTGCAGGTGCTGGAGGCACCGCAACTCAGCGCATCCATAGGCATCTCCCTGGGCGGCGCACTGCGCACCGCAAGGGCAATAGGGGAATGGCGCAAGCAGCGCAGCGGCATGCTCACCAGCAACGCCGCCGAGGCCGGCGGCTTCATCAAAAGCGCCGCTACCGAGGCCACGCCGGATCTGCAGCTGCACTTTGTGGTCGCCAAAATCATCAACCATGCCCGCACCCTGGTGTTAGGCCATGGCCTGTCCTGCCATCTGTGCCTGCTGCGGCCCCACAGCCGGGGCAGCGTGCAACTGGCCAGCAGCAACCCGCTGGCACCGCCCTTGATAGACCCGAATTTCCTGGCCGAACCGGATGACCTGCGCCGTCTGGTCCAGGGCTTCAAGCAGATGCGCGCCCTGTGGCAGCAGCCCGCCCTGGCCCAGCTGGGTGGACGGGAATCGGCGCGCTCCGCCTCCGCCCGCAGTGATCCGGAAATTGCGCAGTTCATACGCAGCTATGGCGACACCATCTACCACCCGGTGGGCACTTGCCGCATGGGGCCGGGCGCCATGGACGTGGTCGATGCACGACTCCGGGTGCACGGTGTTGCCGGCCTGCGTGTGGTGGATGCATCCATCATGCCGCGCATTGTCAGCGGCAACACCAATGCAGCCACCATCATGGTGGCCGAAAAGGCCTCCGACATGATCAAGACTGACGCCGGTTAAAAGCGAAGCCTGCGCTCACTTAGCTTACTTCAGCAGCATGCGGCGCAGCGTGTTGTCCTTCACCACATGGTGGTGGAACAGGGCCGCCAGCGCATGGCCGCCAATCAAAAAATAGCCCACAGTGGCACCCAGCTCATGGATGTGCATGATGCTGTCGCCCAGCTTTTCATTCGGGGCCAGCAACGCCGGCAGGTGCAGGCCAAAGAACGGAATCGGCTTGTTGTAAGCGCTCAGCGCGGCCCAGCCCGCCAGCGGCATCAAGGCCATCATGGCGTAAAGCGCCAGGTGCGCCAGCTTGGCCAGCGTGTCCTGCCAGGCCGGCAGCGGCGGGGCAATCGCCGGCGTGGTGCCTATCAGGCGCAGCACAAGGCGCAGCCAGACCAGGCCAAACACCAGCAGGCCCAGCGAAAAATGCGTGTTCATGGCCCACTCACGGCCGACCGCACCCTCTTCGCCCTCGGGGAAGGTGTCAATCAGATTGGCCGCCGTGTACAGGCCGACAAAGGCCAGCACCATCA
>JAYVNF010000293.1:0-13397 GCA_043758575.1 Rhodoferax sp. | reverse complement strand
TCGTATTGCCGCTGGACTATGCAATGAGTTTGGCTGATACGGCCCACGTCATTGGTGTGTCGCCTGGATGGGCATGTCAATTGCGTCGTCGCTTCATGGCCACTACAAACTCAAATGTCGATATTCCCCGCCCGCAGCGCATTGGTCTCAATGAACTCGCGGCGCGGCTCGACCTCATCGCCCATCAGCATGGTGAACACGCGGTCGGCCTCAATCGCATCGTCGATCTGCACCCGTAGCAGGCGGCGCACGGTCGGGTCCATGGTGGTTTCCCAGAGTTGGCTGGGGTTCATTTCACCCAGTCCCTTGTAGCGCTGGCGGCTGGTGGCGCCCTCGGCCTGGGTCAGCAGCCAGGCCATGGCTTCGCGGAAGTCGTTGACCTTTTCTTCCTTCTGGCGTTCGCCTTCGCCGCGCATGACGCGTGCGCCTTCGCTGAGCAAGCCCTTGAAGGTATTGGCGGCATCGGCCAGGGCGTTGTAGTCGGCGCCGTGCACAAAGTCTTGGGTCAGCACGCTGCTCTTCACATTGCCGTGGTGGCGGCGGCTGATGCGCAGAATCGGCTTGTCGGTGCGCACGTCAAACTCGCCGGCCACTTCGGCGTCGGGCAGCTTGGCTTGCAGGGCGGCGGCCGAGACTTCGGCGTCGGCCACGGTGTCCAGGTTCAGGGCCACGCCGTCGGCCACGCTGCGCAGTGCCTCGGCATCCATGAAGTTTTTCAGGCGCGCAATCACGGCCTGGGCAATCTGGTGCTTGCGTGCCAGTTCGTTCAGGGTGTCGCCATTGAGCGTGGCGCCGTTGGGGCCACCGGTATAGACCGAGGCGTTGACCAGGGCGATACGCAGCAGGAAATTGTCCAGGTCGCCGGCGCCTTGCAAATACAGCTCTTCCTTGCCGGCTTTTACTTTGTACAAGGGTGGCTGGGCGATATAAATATGGCCGCGCTCCACCAGCTCGGGCATCTGGCGGTAGAAGAAGGTGAGCAGCAGGGTGCGGATGTGGGCGCCGTCCACGTCGGCGTCGGTCATGATGATGATGCGGTGGTAGCGCAGCTTGGCGACGTTGAAGTCGTCGTTGCCGGTGGAGCCACCGGCCTTGCCGATGCCGGTGCCCAAAGCGGTGATCAGCGTCAGGATTTCATTGCTGGTTAATAACTTTTCGTAGCGCGCTTTTTCCACGTTCAGGATCTTGCCGCGCAGCGGCAGAATCGCCTGGAATTTGCGGTCACGGCCCTGCTTGGCTGAGCCGCCGGCGGAGTCACCCTCGACGATGTAGATCTCGCACATGGCCGGGTCTTTTTCCTGGCAATCCGCCAGCTTGCCGGGCAGGCCCATGCCGTCCAATACACCCTTGCGGCGCGTCATGTCGCGCGCCTTGCGGGCAGCTTCACGGGCGCGTGCGGCTTCGATGATCTTGCCGACAATGATTTTGGCGTCGTTGGGGCGCTCTTGCAGGTAGTCGTGTAGGAGCTTGCTCACAATGTCTTCCACCGGGCCGCGCACTTCGCTTGAGACCAGCTTGTCCTTTGTCTGGCTGCTGAACTTGGGCTCGGGCACTTTCACACTGAGCACGCAGCACAGGCCTTCGCGCATGTCGTCGCCTGACACTTCGACCTTGGCTTTTTTCGCCAGCTCGCTGTCGTCGATGTATTTGTTGATGACGCGCGTCATGGCTGCGCGCAGGCCGGTCAGGTGGGTGCCACCGTCGCGCTGTGGGATGTTGTTGGTGAAGCACAGCACCTGCTCGTTGTAGCCGCTGTTCCACTGCATGGCCACCTCGACACCGATGTTGGTGCCCTGGTCGCTCTGGCGGTCGCCCATGGCGTGGAACACATTCGGGTGCAGAACCGTCTTGCCCTTGTTGATGAAGTTGACAAAACCCTGCACGCCACCGGCGCCGGCGAAGTCGTCTTCCTTGCCTGTGCGTTCGTCTTTCAGGCGGATGCGCACGCCGTTGTTCAGGAAGCTGAGCTCGCGCAGGCGCTTGGAGAGGATTTCGTAATGGAAATCGTTGTTTTCCTTGAAGATCTCGGTGTCGGGCAAAAAGTGCACCTCGGTGCCACGCTTTTCGGTCTCGCCAATCACCTTCATCGGCGACACTTCCACGCCGTTCACGCTCTCCACCAGGCGGTTCTGCACAAAGCCTTTGCTGAACTCCATCACATGCACTTTGCCGTCGCGGCGGATGGTCAGGCGCAGCATCTTGGACAGTGCATTCACGCAGGACACGCCCACGCCGTGCAGGCCGCCCGAGACCTTGTAGCTGTTCTGGTTGAACTTGCCGCCGGCATGCAGCTCGGTGAGCGCAATCTCGGCCGCACTGCGCTTGGGCTCGTGCTTGTCGTCCATCTTCACGCCGGTGGGAATGCCGCGGCCGTTGTCGACCACGCTGATGGAGTTGTCGGAGTGTATGGTGACCAGGATGTCATCGCAGTGGCCGGCCAGCGACTCGTCGATGGAGTTGTCTACCACCTCGAACACCAGGTGGTGCAGGCCGGTGCCGTCCGAGGTGTCGCCGATGTACATGCCGGGGCGCTTGCGCACCGCTTCCAGGCCTTCCAGGATCTGGATCGAGCCTTCTCCATAGGCTTCGGAGGCGCCGACCTGGTGCGCGTCAATCGTGGGCTGGAAGTTGGAGCTGTCCGCGCCGCCTTCGCCGGTGTGCACGGACTCGGTGTTTTTGTTGCTTTCGGTGCTGCTATCCGGGGCGGTTTGGGGCTTGTTGTTATCAGTCATGGCTCACTTCTCTCACAAAATCTCAATCTCTGGAATGACCAAACCCCCGCAGGGCGGGGGTTTGTCTCGGTGTGTACCGCGTGTCTTGGGACCTTAAATCCGCATCGGCATCACGACGTATTTGAAGGTGGCGTTGTCGGGGATGGTGAACAGCGCCGAGCTGTTGCCATCCGACAGCTCCATCGACACCATGTCCTGGCTCATATTGGCCAGGGCGTCTATCAGGTAGGTGACGTTGAAGCCGATCTCTATGCTGTCGCCACCGTAGTCGATGTCCAACTCGTCCACGGCCTCTTCCTGCTCGGCATTGTTGGAGGCCACGCGCAGACTGCCCGGATCGATGTTCAGGCGCACTCCCTTGAACTTGTCGCTGGTCAGAATGGCGGTGCGCTGCAGCGTGGACAAAAGGGCAGTGCGGCCCAGGGTGATCATGTTCTTGTGGTTCTTGGGGATGACGCGGTTGTAGTCTGGGAACTTGCCCTCGACCAGCTTGGTCACAAACTCCATGCCGTCAAAGCTGAACTTGGCCTGGTTGTTGGCGAACTGCATTTCAATCGCGCCGTCGGCATCGCTCAGGAGGCGCTGCAGCTCGATCACGGTCTTGCGCGGCAGAATCACTTCCTGCTTGGGCACTTCCACGTCCAGCGTGGCGGAGGCAAAGGCCAGGCGGTGGCCGTCGGTGGCGACCAGGCTGAGTTGCTTGCCTTCGGCGACAAACAGAATGCCGTTGAGGTAGTAGCGAATGTCGTGCACGGCCATGGCAAACGCCACCTGGCCCAGCAGGTCTTTCAGGGTCTTTTGCGGCACGCTGAAGACCGGGCCGAAGTTGGCCGACTCCTGCACCAGGGGGAAGTCCTCGGCTTGCATGGTTTGCAGGGTGAACTTGCTTTTGCCGCCCTTGAGGATGATCTTGCTCTGGCTGGATTCCAGCGACACGGTCTGGTCGGCGGGCATGGTGCGCAGAATGTCGATGAGCTTGCGCGCGCCTATGGTGGTGGTGAAGTTGCCGGTGTCGCCACCGAGTTCGGCGGTGGTGCGGATCTGGATTTCCAGGTCGCTGGTGGTGAACTGAATCGATGTGCCGACCTTGCGCAGCAGCACATTGGCCAGAATCGGCAAGGTGTGACGCCGCTCCACGATGCCGGCAACAGATTGCAGAACCGATAGCACTTTATCTTGCGTTGCCTTCAATACGATCATTTCAATCTCTTTCAGAGTCTCTGTGTGGGTGTCGCTGTCCGAATGGAGCCGCACCGTTGTTAAATACCCGACATTTTCGCTGTTTTATGCAGCTTTTACCGGCTTGCTGCCCCTGTTTTTAGCAATCATCCCTTAAGGGTTTGCTCCAGTACATGCAGTTGCTGGTTCAGCTCGGTCATTTGCTGGCGCTCGCCACCAATCTTGCGCACCGCGTGCAGCACCGTGGTGTGGTCGCGCCCACCAAACAGCTCGCCAATTTCGGGCAGGCTTTTTTGCGTCAGTTCCTTGGCCAGGTACATGGCAATCTGGCGCGGGCGGGCGATGCTGGCCGGGCGCTTTTTGGAATACATGTCCGCGACCTTGATCTTGTAGTAATCGGCCACGGTTTTCTGGATGTTTTCCACCGAGATTTGCCGGTTCTGGATCGACAGCAGGTCGCGCAGGGCTTCACGTGCCAGGGCGATCGAAATCTCTTTCTGGTTGAAGCGCGAATAGGCCAGGATTTTGCGCAAGGCGCCTTCGAGCTCACGCACATTGGAGCGCACGTTCTTGGCCACAAAAAACGCCACCTCTTCGGGCATTTCAGAGCCCTCGACACGCGCCTTGTTGATCAGAATCGCGACCCGCATTTCCAGCTCGGGCGGCTCTATCGCCACGGTCAGGCCGGAGTCGAAGCGCGACACCAGGCGCTCGTGGATGTCGGCCAGGCCCTTGGGGTAGGTGTCGCTGGTCATGACGATGTGGGACTTCTTGGTCAGCAAGGCCTCAAAGGCGTTGAAGAACTCTTCCTGCGTGCGGTCCTTGTTGGCAAAGAACTGCACATCGTCAATCAGCAACAAATCCAGGGAGTGGTAACGCTCCTTGAATTCGTCAAAAGTCTTGCGCTGGTAGGCCTTAACCACATCCGATACAAATTGCTCCGCATGGATGTAGAGAACTTTGCTGCCGGGCTTGTCTTCGAGCAGGCGGTTGCCCACAGCGTGCATCAAGTGGGTCTTGCCCAGACCGACGCCGCCATAGATGAAAAGCGGGTTGTACAGGTGCCCCGGCATGGTCGCCACGTGCATGGCCGCGGCGCGCGCCATGCGGTTGGCCGTGCCCTCCACCAGCGTCTCAAACGTGAGCATGCTGTTGAGCCGGTTCTTGGGCGGCACCAGGGTTCGGTCATCGCCAATTTCGGTGACTTCTTCAATCACCACCGATTCGGACGAGGCGGCTATAAATTGAGGCCTGACAACGTCTTCCCGCGGAGTGATGGCTAACTCAATGAGCACCGGTTGGCCATATAGTTTCTCCAGCATCTGGGCTATGCGGCTGCTGTACTGGGCGCGCACCCAGTCGAGTTTGAAGCGGTTGGCCACAAAGATGGTGACCCTGGAAAAGTCGTCTTTCACCTCGGCGTGCAGGGGTTTGATCCAGGTGTTGAACTGCTGTTCCGGAAGCTCCTGGGCCAGCTGGTCAATGCAGCTTTGCCACAGGCTTTGCCCGATATCGCGTGCCGCCGTTTGCTGGCTGCTGGTGGGTTGTCCCGAGGTCATTTTTCTTCTCAGCTTCTGTGGATAGTTATGGTTTGCTGTGCCCTCAATTGTAAATTATCAAAGCCTTATCCACATTTTTTTAATCTGGGGCGCCGTTCACGCTTTAGAATCGGAATCCCGCCCAAGGCCTTGCCGCGATTGAGAAAATTTGCGATAATCTTGGGTTTCCCTGATTGTTGTCGGGGTCCAGAGCAGAGATTCAAATGAAACGCACATACCAACCTTCCAAAATCCGCCGCGCCCGTACCCACGGCTTTCTGGTCCGCATGAAGACCCGTGGCGGCCGCGCTGTTATCAACGCGCGCCGTGCCAAGGGCCGCAAGCGCCTGGCCGTCTAAGTAGACCTTCGCAATTTTGATCGGCCATTCCTTGGGGCACTTGTTTTGTCTCAAGGAGTTTCAGTTCTGGTGTGCTCCAACGTGCAGCGATTGAAAACCCGGCCCCAGTTCCAGGCAGTTTTGTCTGGCAAAACGCTCGCCCGAACCACCCACTTTGCCCTGCATTGTGTGGACCTGGTGCTGGATACACCCGCAGGGGTTGGTCCACAGGCGCCGTTGTTTTCGGACGCCTGCGTCTGGTTGGGTGCCATGGTCCCCAAGCGTTGGGCCAAGCGTGCGGTCACCCGCAATGCCATCAAGCGTCAAATCTACAGCGTGAGCACGCAATTCGAACCGCATCTGGGCGCCTGCGCCCATGTGGTGCGTTTGCGCGCCGGTTTCGATCGCAAGCAGTTTGTCAGTGCCAGCTCGGAGCTTCTCAAGGCTGCCGTGCGCGCTGAGTTGCTGAGCCTGTTCGAGCGGGCCTGCCCTGGCTCCACGGTTGTGCCCAAGGGCCAAGCATGATGCGCCGCCTGTTGAGCAGGCTGGTTCGGGGCTACCGCATGTTTTTAAGCCCCAGCCTGGGCTCTTCCTGCCGGTTTGAGCCGACCTGTTCGCTCTACTCGCTTCAGGCGCTGGAGCAACATGGCGCGGCCCTGGGCAGTTATCTCACGCTGGCACGCATTGCGCGCTGCCATCCCTGGTGTGCCGGTGGCTCCGACCCGGTACCCGCTGAATCCCCGCGGCTGTTTGGCCGCCTGATTTCCCCGTCTGAAAAGAAACCCTCATGAACGATATCCGCCGCACCATTCTGTGGGTGATTTTTGGCTTTTCCATGGTGCTGCTGTGGGACCAGTGGCAGGTTGCCAACGGCAAGAAGGCCACTTTCTTCCCCGGCCCGGTCAGCCAGGCCAGCGCACCGGCTGCCGCTGGTAAACCCGCTGCCGATGCGTCCATTCCTTCTGCTGCGACCGCACAGGCTGTTGTACCAACGGCGGCGCCGGCTGCTGCTGTGGCCACTCCCAAAGAGCGCTTCGAAGTCAGCACCGACGTGCTCAAGCTCACGCTGGACACCGAAGGCGGCTCGCTGGTGCGCACCGAGTTGCTGAAATACCCGGATGCCGAAGACAAGAGCAAGAATGTGGTGCTGCTGGATGACAGCAAGGACCGCATTTACATGGCCCAGTCCGGCGTCGTGTCGGGCAGCACCGGTGGCGCCTTCCCCACACACAAGACGGTGATGACGGCCAGCGGAGCCCACACCCTGGCCGACGGCCAGAACGAGTTGGTGCTCACCTTCACCTCGCCCGACGTGGGCGGCATCAAGCTGGTCAAGACCTATACCCTGCGCCGCGGCGCCTATGACATTGCCGTCAAGCATGAGCTGATCAACACCTCAGCCACGGCGCAGTCGGCGCAGCTGTATCTGCAACTGGTGCGCGATGGCAACAAGCCACCCGGCGGCTCCTCTTTTTATTCCACCTACACCGGCCCAGCCGTGTACACGGAGGCTAAAAAATTCCAAAAAATCGACTTTTCGGATATCAAGAAAAACAAGGCCGATTTCGAGAAGAGCAGCAGCAATGGCTATGTAGCCATGGTGCAGCACTACTTTGCCAGCGCCTGGATACTGCCTGACGGCGTGCAGCGCAACTTGTCCATGGATGCCGTGGACATTGGTGCTACGCTGGGCGACTGCTGCTACCGCGCCACCATGGTGGCGCCGCTGGAGCCGCTGGCTGCCGGTGCCTCCAAGGTGATTGAGGCCAAGCTGTTCGTCGGCCCGCTGGAAGAAAAAATGTTGGAGTCCCTGTCTCCCGGCATGGAGCTGTTGAAAGACTACGGACGCCTGACGATTCTCTCCAAACCGCTGTACTGGCTGCTCGACAAGCTGCACAGCTTTATCCAGAACTGGGGCTGGTCGATTGTGGCCCTGGTGCTGCTGTTGAAGATTGCCTTCTATTGGCTCAATGCCAAGGCCTACGGCAGCATGGCCAAGATGAAGGCCATCAATCCCAAGATCATGGAAATGCGTGAGCGCCTCAAAGACAAGCCGCAGCAAATGCAGCAAGAGATGATGCGCATCTATCGCGAAGAGAAGGTCAACCCCATGGGTGGCTGCTTCCCCATCGTGATCCAGATTCCGGTGTTCATTGCCCTGTATTCCGTGCTGCTGTCCACCGTGGAAATGCGTGGCGCGCCCTGGGCGCTGTGGATCCATGACCTGTCGGCGCCGGACCCGTTCTACATCCTGCCGCTGTTCATGACCCTGACCACGCTGCTGCAAACCTCGCTGAACCCGGCCCCACCAGACCCGATGCAGGCCAAGATGATGTGGATCATGCCGCTGGCCTTCAGCGTGATGTTCTTCTTCTTCCCCTCGGGCCTGGTGATGTACTGGATCACCAATAACGTGCTGTCCATCGCCCAGCAATGGATCATCAACACCCGCATGGGTGTGCCGCCCAAGTTCAACCTGCCGAAGTTCTAGGTTTATCCCGAGGCGCCGGCGGCGTCTCCCCCTCCATGCTGCCACGTCACCACGATCCCATATTGGCCATTGCCACGGCACCCGGTCGGGGGGCGGTGGGCATTGTGCGGGTGAGTGGCAAGGGTTTGAAGCCACTGGTGCAGGCCTTGTTTGGCCGCTTGTTACCTCCGCGTGAGGCGCTGTACCTGCCCTTTGGCGATGCAGCAGGTGTCCCCATAGACCGAGGTCTGGCGATCTATTTCCCGGCACCGCACTCCTTTACCGGTGAGGACGTGCTGGAGCTGCAAGCCCATGGCGGACCCGTCGTGCTGCAACTGCTGCTGGCGCGCTGCCTGCAGGCGGCGGCCCAACATGAAGGCAGTCCCAGCGGTCCGCCGGTATTGCCCGGGCTGCGTCTGGCCACGGCAGGTGAATTTTCCGAGCGTGCATTCCTCAACGACAAGATCGACCTGACCCAAGCCGAGGCCATTGCCGATTTGATTGACGCCAGTACCGAGGCGGCGGCCCGTAGCGCCGCACAGTCGCTCTCCGGGGCTTTTTCCAATGAGGTGCACGCCCTGCGCGAGGCGCTCACGCGCCTGCGCATGCTGGTGGAGGCCACCCTGGATTTTCCGGAAGAGGAAATCGATTTTCTGCAGCAGGCCGATGCCACCGGCCAGTTGGAGCGCATCCAGTCGGCTGTGCGTGCCGTGTTCGCCCGGGCTTCCCAAGGAGCCTTGCTGCGCGAGGGTATTCAGGTGGTGATTGCCGGCCAGCCCAATGCCGGCAAATCGTCCCTGCTCAATGCACTGGCCGGAGCGGAGTTGGCCATTGTCACGCCGATTGCCGGCACCACCCGCGACCGCGTGCAGGAGACGATACAGATCGAGGGCGTGCCCATCCACATCATCGACACCGCCGGCCTGCGCGCCAGCGTGGACACCGTGGAGATCATCGGCATAGAGCGCGCCTGGGACGCCATTGCCGCAGCCGATGTGGTGCTGTTTCTGCATGACCTGACACGCGTGGCACAGCCTGATTACCAGGAAGGTGACGCCAGCATCCGGACCACCTTAGCGCAAAGACTGCCCGTGCAGGTGCCGGTGCTGGACATCTGGAACAAGGCCGATGCCGTGCCTGACGCTGCGCGTCCCAAGGGCATCACACTGTCGGCCAAGACCGGAGCCGGCCTGGACGCCCTGCGCCAGGCCCTGCTGGAGGCAGCGGGTTGGCAAGCGCCTGCTGGCGGCAGCTTTATTGCGAGGGAACGGCATATCCAGGCCCTGCGCCGTGTCGAGGTGCACTGCCGCGAAGCGGCACTGCATTTGGCGTCGCGCGCCCAGGCGCTGGACTTGCTGGCCGAAGAGCTGCGTCTGGCCCAAGGGGCCTTGAGTGACATCACCGGTGAATTCAATTCGGACGACTTGCTGGGCGTGATCTTTTCGCAGTTTTGTATTGGCAAGTAATCTGTCCTACACTGTAGGAGAGACGAACACTACTTCACACATACATGTCTTTTTTACGTTGGTTTGGCAAGAAGGAAGAGGGCCGCGAGACGGCTCCAGAACAGAGCTCTGACCTGGGCCAGGTGGACGCCACCTTACCTATCAATCGGCTCCTGCAGCTGCAATTGCCGCCGGACCGCAATGCCGACGTAGGCAGCCGTAGAAACGAGCGGCTGGAGCGCCGCGAGCTGTTGTACGGGGTGGTGCGTGAATGCATGACGGCAGCCGGCGTACTGTCTTCCACCTACAAGTTCAAGGTGCTGTCGCTGGATTCCAGCGGCCGCAAGTACCTGATCATGGTGGACATGCCGCGTGAAAACATGGCCAGTCCGGCACACTTTGCCGAGACCGAGGGCGTCATCGCCCGCAGTGCCAAGGACCGCTACGACATTCTGGTCACTGCGGTGTATTGGCGCGTCAACGAGGTGGTGAGTGCGGCCGGTCTGCCGGCGGCGGTCACGGCACCAAGCGCACTGGCGCGCGCAGTGCCAGACCCGAAACCAGGCACGACAGCCACACCCATCCCGACTGCAGGCGCGCCCTATGCCGAGTTGCAAAACGAAGAGGTCCTGGCTTTCAAGCGGGCAGTTGCGGCTGCGGCAGGCGGCGGCATGCCGCGGCGCAACGAAACCCGGCAGTCCGGGCGCCGCAACCCCGAGCACGTGCCCGACTTCAGCAACACCGAACCGTTTGAAGCGCCGGCGCCCTTGGGGCCTTCGCAGTTCGGTGGCCTCAGCTAAGGTGCCGCTGCTTGCACTGCCAGACACAGGCCTTTAGTGGCCGGCAAAGTCCACCAGCGTAAACAAAGGCAGGCCGGAGGCGCGCAATTTGGCCGACCCACCCAATTCGGGCAGGTCCACTATTGCCGCACCCTCCATCACGTGCGCTCCCTGGCGTTCTAAGAGTCGTCGCCCCGCCATCATGGTGCCACCGGTGGCAATCAGGTCATCAATCAACAGCACACGCTGGCCCGGCTGGACCGCATCGGTATGCAGCTCCACCGTGGCGCTGCCGTATTCCAGTTCGTAGGTTTCTTCCACGGTGGTAAATGGCAGCTTGCCCTTTTTGCGAATGGGTACGAAACCCACATTGAGTTCGTAAGCCACCACTGCGCCGATGATGAAGCCGCGTGCGTCCAGCCCGGCCACCACATCCGGGCGCAGCACGGGCTCCATGTAGCGGTGCACAAAGGCGTCAATCAGCACGCGAAACACCTTGGCATCCTGCAAGAGCGGCGTGATGTCGCGGAATTGGACGCCCGGCGTCGGCCAGTCCGGCACGGTACGGATGTGGTCACGCAGGTACTGGTTCACGCTGAGGTGTTGCATAGGGACTTGCCAAGGACAATGTATGGACAGAAGCAATTGTGCCTTGATCGGGCGCTGCTTCGGCCCCTGCGCGGGCCTTGTTTCAGCCTTTGAGCAAGCGCTGCTCGGCCAGTGCCAGCGTATCGGCCTTGCCGGACAGAACCAGGGTGTCGCCACTCTCCAGCAGCGTGCTGGCCGTGGCGCTGAGCGCCGTGCCATGGGCGCGGCGCAAGCTGACTACCCGCACGCCCAATGCCTCCAGGGTGAAGGCCGACAGGGGCTGACCGGCCGCCGCAGCGTCTGTTGCCAGCGTGACGGTGGCCAGGCGCTCGTGTTGCAGTTCGTCCACCGAGTTGTCGTCGGCACCGTGAAAGAAGCCGCGCAGCAGGTTGTAGCGAGCATCGCGCTGGTCCTGCACGATGCGGATCACCCGGCGCATGGGCACGCCCACCAGGGCCAATGCGTGGCTGGCCAGCATGAGCGAGCCTTCAATGGCTTCGGGCACCACTTCGGTGGCGCCGGCGGCCTGCAGTTTCTCCAGGCTGTGGTCGTCCTGGGTGCGCACAATGACTGGCACCTGCGGCGCGTGGGCCTGGGTGCTGGCCAGCACCTTGAAAGCTGCCGCCTCGTCCAGGTAGGTCACCACCACGGCACTGGCACGTGCCAAGCCGGCCGCCATCAGCGCCTGCAAACGCCCGGAGTCACCAAACACCACCGAATGTCCCGCCGCTGCGGTCTGCCGCACCCGGTCCGGATCCAGGTCCAGTGCCAAATAGGGGATGCCCTCGGCCTCCAGCATGCGTGCCAGGTTCTGGCCGCAACGGCCAAAGCCGCAAATGATGACGTGGCGGTTGATCTTGATGGACTGGCGTGCAATCGTGGTCATTTGCAGGGACTGCTGCAACCATTCGGTGGACACCAGGCGCATCACGATTTGGTTGCTGTACATCACGACAAACGGCGTGAGCACCATGGACAGCACCATGGCCGCCAGAATCGGGTTCAGCAGAGCCGGCGGCACCAGGGCGTTTTCTTCGGCCAGCGTCAGCAGCACAAAGCCGAACTCACCGGCCTGCCCCAGGTACAGGCCGGTGCGCAGCGCCACACCGCCGGAGGCACCCAGCATACGGGTCAGCCCGGTCACCAACCCCACCTTGAGCAGCGGCGGAACCAGCATCAGCAGCAGCACCAACCCCCAGTTGTGCAGCACCAGGCGCCAGTCCAGCAACATGCCAATGCTGATGAAGAACAGCCCCAGCAGAAGGTCGTGGTAGGGGCGGATATCGGTCTCGACCTGGTGCTTGAACTCGGTCTCAGAGATCAGCATGCCAGCAATAAAGGCGCCCAAGGCCAGACTCAAGCCGGCCTGCTCGGTGAGCCAGGCCAGCCCCAAGGTGATGAACAGCAGGTTCAGCACAAACAACTCTTCACTCTTGCGCCGCGCCACCAACGTGAGCCAGCGCCGCATCACGTGCTGGCCACCTACCAACAGCAGCGTCACCAGCAGCGTGGCCTTGAGCGCCGCCAGTGCCAGGGCCGCCACCAGGCTCTCGGCCGGGGCACCGAGTGCGGGTACCAGTACCAGCAACGGCACCAGCGCCAGATCCTGGAACAGCAGCACGCCCATGATGCGCTTGCCGTGTTCAGATTCCAGCTCCAGCCGCTCCACCATCAGCTTGACCACAATGGCCGTGCTGCTCATGGCCAGGGCGCCCGAAAGCGTCAGGGCGGCTTTCCAATCCATGGCCCAAAGGCTCGGCAACCCGTGTGCGAGGGCCAGCATCACGGCCGTGCCCACCAACATGGTCAGGACCACCTGCAGCAGCCCCAGGCCCAGCACATGCTGGCGCATGGCGCGCAGCTTGGGCAGATTGAATTCCAGGCCGATGACAAACATCAGAAACACCACGCCAAACTCGCCCAGGTGCTGCACCGCCTCCACGCTTTGGGACAGGGCCCGCGTATTCGGTCCAATTGCCACACCCACACCCAAATACCCCAGCATGGGCGGCAACTTCAGCAGCCTGCAGGCCACCACACCCAGCACTGCGGCGAGCAAATACAAGAGGGTGATTTCCAGTCCGGTCATGCTTCGATACTAGCAAGCGAGTATTTTCCAATCCAAGTATGAGCCTGAAGGACAGTGAAGTCGTGAACTTATTACTGGTGTCTTGATCTTGTTTAAACCAGAAGTTTAAGGTGTCTGACTTCAGGGCTTGGACTCTTCATCTATTGGCCCCTGCCAGGCCGCCGCAGGCCCCCGTGGCGGCTCGGTTTTTTTGCATAATGGATTTTCCTCTTTAGCCAACTCCGGGCGAGCTTTTTCGC
>JAYVNF010000292.1:0-4443 GCA_043758575.1 Rhodoferax sp. | reverse complement strand
CGACGCCGAGGCAGTGCAGCTGATGAATGACACCCGCTACGGCCTCACCGCCGGTGTCTTCACCCCCGACGAACAGCGCGCCAAAGCCGTGCTGTCCCAAGTGAACGCCGGCACGGTCTACTGGAACTGCTGCGACCGCGTCAGCCCGCGCCTGCCCTGGAGCGGGCATGGCGACTCGGGCGTGGGCCTGACCCTGTCCACCTACGGTATTGCCACCTTCACGCGGCCCAAGGCGTGGCACCTGCGCAGCGTGTAGCGCCACGTGGGGTGCTGTCCTGCACATAGCGCTCAAAGGCGGCTATGGGCAGGGCTGGGCTGAAAAAAAAGCCCTGAAAGAATTCACAGCCGCAGGCCGCCAGAAAGGCGTGCTGCTCTGCCGTCTCCACGCCCTCGGCAATCACCGTCAGGCCCAGGTTGTGACCCAGGGCTACCACGGTACGGGCAATCGAGGCGTCGTTGGCATCGGTGAGCACATCGCGCACAAACGACTGGTCGATCTTGAGCTGGTTCAGCGGCAGGCGCTTGAGGTGGTTCAGCGAGGAATAGCCGGTGCCGAAATCGTCCAGTGAGAAGGTGACGCCGCTGCGGCGCAGAGCGCCCATTTTTTCAATGATGTCGCTCAGGTCTTCCACCAGCATGGACTCGGTGATCTCCAGCTCCAGCAGGCCGGCCTTTATGCCGTGCTGCTCTATCAGGCCCAGTACCTGGGCCACAAAATCCTTTTGGCGAAACTGCAGCTGGCTGATGTTCACGGCCAGGCGCAAGTGGGCGTAGCCAGGCTGTGTGGCCCATGCCTGAAGCTGGCCACAGGCCTGCTCCATCACCCACTGGCCCAAGGGCAGGATCAGCCCGGTTTGCTCGGCCAGCTCTATGAATTTACCCGGCAGCACCAGGCCCCGTTCGGGGTGCTGCCAGCGCACCAGGGCCTCGGCGGCCGTCACCCGGCCCTGGGAATCGAGTTGCGGTTGGTAGTGCAGTTCGAACTGCTGGTGCGCCACGGCCTGCTGCAACTCGCTCTCCAACGCGGAGCGGGCAAAGGCATCGTTTTGCATGACGTGCAGCATGCCGTACAGCATGGCCATAGCGGCCACAACCTGTATGCCACCCCCCGTGGCCCGCACAGCCTCGGGCAGGGCGAGTTCGGGCCAGGGTGAGCCAAAGCCCAGCGACAGGATGCCAAAGGCGCCCAGGTACAGCGCCGCAACGCCATGGCGCAGCCAGATGCGGGAGTCCCTGAACGCCATCAGGGCGCCTACGCCCAGCGGTAGCAAGTACAGGTGGGTGACGCGAGGGTTGTGCAAGGTGGGTGCGTCAAAAATCCAGGCGATCAGCACGACCACCAGGAACAGCACACCAAAGGTGACGACGGCGGCACTGTGCACCAGGTTGCGCCAGATCAGCAGCGCCGTGCTGCCGCCGGCCAGCACGATGACCAGATCGAAGGCCACCAGGTTCCAGTTGCCCATGGCGATGAAAAATGCGCCCCAGGCCGTGCCAATCGCCAGCATGGCTAGGCTGGCCAGCATCAGGGCGCGGCGCTCGCGCCGGCCCTGTACGTGCACCACATCCGGTCCATACCAAAGTTGGTGGATGCCTTGAAAAAGTGCGGATGGGGTCAGCATGTAGGTCGGTGGTCGCCGTGTGCATTGTAGGCATGCCGATTCGGGATAGTGGCATTGCGTTGGCGCCCCTAGGATGCAAGTGGCTTATGGCGCCATCAACAACATAACGGGGTAACACATGAAGACTGAGCACATGACAGAGGACGAAAAAGTCCTGCACGGGATGGGCTATGCCCAGGAACTGCACCGACGCATGGGCGTGTTCCAGAATTTTGCGATCTCTTTTTCCATCATCTGCATTCTCTCGGGCGGCTTCGGCTCGTTCCCGATAGCGCTGTCCACCGGAGGTGGTTTTTCGCTCACCATCGGTTGGTTGGTGGGCGGCGCTTTTGCGCTGGTGGTGGCGGCCGGCCTGGGGCAAATCGCCTCGGCCTACCCAACGGCCGGCGGCCTGTACCACTGGTCCTCGATTCTCGGTGGGCGCTTCTGGGGTTGGGCCACGGCCTATGTGAATTTGCTGGGCCTGCTGTTTGTGGTGCCGGCTGTGAATGTGTTTTTGTATTCGATCACCAAGGACCTGTTCTTTGGTGCTGTGTTGGGCTGGGATGTGTCCACCTGGACCAATACCACGCAGATCGTGGCGGTGGCCGTCATCACCGGCTCGCAGGCCTTGTTGAACCACTTCGGCATCAAGCTCACCACCTTGCTCACCGACTTTTCGGGCTACCTGATTTTTGTCGTCACGGTGTTGCTGATCGGCATGTTTGTCATGGCCGCACCCAGCCTGGACCTGGGCAAGGCGTTTGCCTTTGTGAACTACAGCGGTGCCGCCGGTGGCGATGTGGCGGTGGAGTCCAGCCCACTGATGGCTTTTGTGATCGGTCTTTTGTACCCGCTCTTCACCATCACCGGTTTTGATGCCTCGGCCCACACCTCGGAGGAAACCAAGGACGCGCGCAACACCGTGCACAAGGGCATGCTGCACGCCGTGCTGTGGTCCATCGTGTTTGGCTTTGTGCTGATTCTGGCCATGATCCTGGCCGTGCCCGATATGGCCGCAGCGGCCAAGACCGGTTGGGCCTCGTTCAACAACCTGTTCATCGCCGCCATCCTGCCCAGCGCCTTTGGCAAGCTCATGCTGGTGGCCGTGCTGGTGTCCAACTACCTGTGCGCACTGGCGGCCGTGACCTCCACTTCGCGCATGATTTACGCTTTCGCCCGTGACGACGGCATGCCGTTTTCCAGTCTGCTGAAATCGGTCAGCGCCAAGTACCGCACGCCGGTGGCTGCGATCTGGGCCACTGCCATTCTGACCAGCGGACTGACCGCCATCACCACGCCGCTGGGTGCCTTTGCGGCGCTCTCCACCGGCAGCGCCATGTACCTCTATATCTCCTACGGCATGCCCATCATGGCGGGCTTTTTTGCCGAAGGGAAAAGCTGGACCACCTATGGCCCCTTCCGCCTGGGCGGCCTGTCCAAACCCTTTGCCGTCATCGTGGCCATAGGCACCGTGGTGACCATCATTGCCGGCCATGTGTTCGTGCCCTCGATAGCTGCCGACCCGGTGGCCAAGACCGACTTTGTGCCCGGCCTGGCCTACTACAGCATCGGCTTTCTGCTGTTCCTGGCGGCACTCTGGTTCGGTCTGGAAAACAAGCGCTTCAAGGGCCCGCCCATGGGCGATGAAATCAGCAAGCGCCAGGCCCTGATTGCGGCGCAGGAGAAGGCGCTGGAAGGGCAGTAAGGGCGGCGTTGCCGGGTGGGCTCAAGCGGCGGTGTTGGACATCACGCAGTTCCGCCCGGCATGTTTGGCGCGGTACAGGGCGCTGTCCGCGCCTGTCATCAAGGCCTCCACCGTATTGCATTGCGGGTTGAAGGCCACCACACCAAAGCTGGCCGTAAAGCGCAGCGGCCTGTGGTCGATGGCGCTGAGTTCCAGGGCCTCCAGGCGGGCGCGCACGCGCTGCGCCACTTGCAGGGCATGGGTCAGATCGGACTGCGGCAAGAGCAGCATGAATTCCTCTCCGCCTATGCGCGCAAAGGTGTCACCCAGGCGCAACTCGGCCTGCACCACCTGGCACAGGCGCACCAGCACCCGGTCGCCGCTGGGGTGGCCAAAGGCGTCATTGATGTGCTTGAAGTGGTCGATGTCGAACATCACCATGGACAGGGCGGACTGCTGGCGCCTTGCTTGCGCCACCTCAATTTCGGCGCGCTGCAACCAGTAGCGCCGGTTGTGGATGCCGGTGAGCGAATCGGTGGTGGCCAGGCGCTGCAGTTCGGCCGTGCGTTCGGCCACGCGCTGCTCCAGCACCTGGTTCAAGGCCAGCAGCTGGGCATTGGACTGCAGCAACTGGTCCTCGGTTTTCTTGGCCTGGGTGACATCGCGCTGGATGCCAATAAAGTGGGTCAGTCTGCCTTGCGCGTTCTTGATCGGCGAGACCGTCAGCAAATTCCAGTACGGGCTGCCATCCTTGCGAAAATTCTGCAGGGTGCATTGCAGGGAGGTGCGCTCGGCAATGGCCTGGCGCAATTTGGCAAGTTCCGGTTGTTCGGCGCCTGTGCCATGCAGAAAGCGGCAGTTCTGTCCCAGAATGTCTTGGGCGCGGTAGCCCGTCATGGCTTCAAACTGGGGGGTGGCGTAAATGATGGGGTTGTCACTCAGCGTGGGGTCGGTGATGACCAGGCCTTCTTGCCTGTGTTCCACCGCTTCGCGGAACAGTTTTTGGCTCAGGTAGCGCAAGCGCAGGTCATTCAGCACCGAGGCGAAGGCCAGGCCGGTGAGCAGCAGGGTGGCCAGAAATTGCTGCAAGACCACCGTCATGGTGTCGGCGGACAGGGAGGAAAACAGGCCGTGACCCTGGGCCGAGGCCTAGGC
>JAYVNF010000291.1:0-4446 GCA_043758575.1 Rhodoferax sp. | reverse complement strand
GCCGAGGGGTGGTAGGTGGAGTAGTGGTGCGAGGTGACCACGCCCAGGGCGCCGTCGCCCATGTCGTTCAACTGGTCGTCATCGGTGATGTCGCCGGTGCCAATGAGCTTGATGCCGGCCTTGTCCATGCCGCGCTCCAGGAACTGTTTCATCACGGCGGCACCGGCGCCTGAGGGTACAAACACAAACAGCGCATCGGGTTTCAGGTCACGCACTTTTTGCAGGAAGGGGGCAAAGTCCGGGCCGCGCAGAGGCACGCGCAGGGCTTCCACCACCTGGCCGCCATTGAGCGTCAGGCGCTCCTTGAAGAATTTTTCGGCGTCGATGCCGGGGCCGTAGTCACTCACCAGGGTGACGACCTTCTTGATGCCGTTCTTGGCGGCCCAGTCGGCCATGGAGACCGAGGCCTGGGGCAGGGTGAAGCTGGTGCGCACGATATAGGGCGAGGCTTCGGTGATGCTGGAGGTGGCTGCCGCCATCACCACTTCGGGGGTCTTGGACTGGGTGGCAATCGGGGCCGTGGCCAGGGCCGAGGGCGTGATGCCAAAGCCGGCCAGCACATTCACCTTGTCATTCACCACGAGTTCCTGTGCCATGCGCTTGGTGACATCGGGCACGCTGGTGTCGTCTTTGACGATCAGTTCGATCTTCTTGCCGGCCACGGTGTCGCCGTTTTGCGCCATGTACAGGCGCGCTGCGGCTTCGATCTGGCGCCCGGTGGTGGCCTGCTGGCCGGTCATGGGCAGGATCAGGCCGATCTTGAAGGTATTGCCATCGGCCAGGGCCAGGGTCGAGGAAAGGGCGGCAACAGCCATGGTGATGGCGTTGAGGAAAAGTCTCTTGTGCACGGTCTGTCTCCAGTTTGAATTTATGTACGCATGGTCTTCGCAATAGCGCAGGGCTGCAAGCGCATTTTGCGACTGGTAGCTAGAACAAAATTAAATAGCTGCTAGCCCGGCAAGCATAGCCCGCCGGCATGGGCCTGCAGGGCGCTTGAGCGCACCCCCGCGCTGGGCCGGGGAATACAAAATCGGAGTAGCATGGCTGCAACCCGTGGAGGCATGCCGCTGCAGTCAGCCAGATTGCCGCGCCCCCAGGGAAGGGGAGGCACAATGACCGAGTCCGAAAACCCGCCCGAGGTGGGAACCGATGCCTGGTACCTGCGCCAGCATCTGGTGGAAAACGCCAAGGCGCTGGAACATTTCCGGGCGCTGGTGGCTTCGTCCGACGACGCCATCATCAGCAAGACCCTGACCGGCGTGGTGACCAGCTGGAATGCCGGCGCGCAAAAGATTTTCGGCTACAGCGCCGAAGAAATGCTGGGCAAGCCCATGCTGCGGCTCTTCCCCAGCGACCGCCTGGAGGAAGAAACCTTCATCCTGGAAAAAATTCTGGAGGGCGAGCAGGTCGACCATTTCGAGACCGTGCGGGTACACAAGGAGGGCCCTGCTGTTCAAGTGTCGGTCAGCATCTCGCCCATACGTGATGCCTTTGGCCGCATCATCGGTGCCTCCACAATTGCCCGTGACATCGGCGCCCAAAAGCAGCTGGAGGCCCGCGCCGACGAGCTCTCGGCGATTGTGCAACACAGCGAAGATGCCATCGTCGGCAAAACCCTGGACGGTATGGTGACCAGCTGGAACCCGGGTGCCGAACGTCTGTTTGGGTACAGCGCGGCGGAGATGCTGGGCCAGTCGGTGCTGCTGCTGATTTCGCCCGAGCGCCGGGCCGAAGAGCGGGATATTCTGGAAAAAATCCGGCGTGGTGAGTCGGTGGAGCATTTCGAAACCGTACGGGTTTGCAAGAACGGACGCACTGTCGATGTCTCCGTCACCACCTCGCCCATACGCGACAAGCTGGGCCGCCTGATTGGCGCCTCCAAAACCGCGCGCGACATCACGGCCCAAAAGCTGGCCGGCCAGCAGCAGCGCCTGGCCGCCAGTGTTTTTACCAACACCAGCGAGGGCATTGCCATCACCGACCGCAGCGGGCGCATGCTGGAGGTGAACCAGGCTTTCAGCCACATTACCGGTTACGGACGCGCGGATGTGCTAGGCCAGGATCCCGCCATGTTTCGCTCCAGCCGCCAAGGCCCCGAGGTGTTCCGTGAGATGCGCCTGGCCCTGTGCCGCCACGGCGCATGGAAAGGTGAACTCTGGAGCCGGCGCAAGGACGGCCAGTCTTTCTCGGCCTGGGTGACTATCAGCAAAATCCGCAATGCGGCTGGCCGTACGCAGAACTTTGTGGCCTTGTTCTCGGATGTGACGGTGCTCAAGCTGCAGCAGGAACAGCTGGAGCGCGGCGCGCATTTCGATCCGCTGACCAGCCTGCCCAACCGGCTGCTGCTGTCGGACCGGCTGCACCAAGCCATGTCCCAGTGCCAGCGCAGCGAGCAAAGCCTGGCTGTGCTGTACATGGACCTGGATGGCTTCAAGCATGTCAACGACATGTTTGGCCATGAAGTGGGCGATGAATTGCTGGTGGCCATTGCCAGCCGCATGAAGCTGGCCCTGCGTGAGGTGGATACCCTGGCGCGCATGGGAGGCGATGAGTTCGTGGCCGTGCTGATTGACATCGACAGCCTGCAGGACTGTATCCGCCTGGCCAACCGTGTGCTGAGTGCCTGCAGTGAGCCCATTCACATCCAGGGCACCGAGCTGCGTGTCACGGCCAGCATTGGCATCACCATGTACCCGCAGGACAATGCCGAGGCCGACCAGCTGATGCGCCACGCCGACCAGGCCATGTACGAGGCCAAGCAAAGCGGCAAGAACCGCTTTCATATTTTTGATTCGGCCGAGGACGCCGAGGTTAAAAGCCGCAGCGTGCAGCAGGAGCAGGTTGCGCAGGCCCTGGCCCGCAATGAATTCGTTTTGTACTACCAACCCAAGGTGAACATGCGCAGCGGCGCCATCCTGGGTGCCGAGGCCTTGATCCGCTGGCAGCATCCGGAAAAAGGTCTGCTGGCGCCGGGCGCCTTCTTGCCCGCCATAGAACACCATCCGCTGGTGGAGGCGATTGGCAGCTGGGTGCTGGGCGCCGCCCTGCAACAGATGAGCGACTGGGCCGCTGAAGGTTTGACGATATCGGTCAGCGTCAATATTGCAGCCCGGCAGCTGCAGCAGGACAGCTTTTCCCGGCAACTGGCCGAGATGCTGGCGCACTTTCCCGGCGTTGATCCCCAGCGCCTGGAGCTCGAAGTGCTGGAGACCAGCGCCCTGCACGACATTGCCTCCACCGCCGCCATCATGCAGGACTGCCACCGCCTGGGTGTGCAATTTGCGATTGACGATTTTGGTACTGGCTATTCGTCACTGACCTACCTGCGCCACCTGCCGGTGGAGACGTTGAAGATCGACCAGAGCTTTGTGCGCGACATGCTGGAGGACAGCGACGACCTGTCCATCGTCAAAGGCGTGATTGGGCTGGCCCTGGCCTTTCACCGCGAGGTGATTGCCGAGGGCGTGGAGAGCGTGGCCCATGGCGAGCGCCTGATTGCGCTGGGCTGCGACAAGGCGCAGGGCTATGGCATTGCACGGCCCATGCCGGCGCAGGAACTGGCCGCCTGGTGTGCCAGTTGGAAACCGCCCCTGGAGTGGACGCAGGCCTGAGTCCTGGCCTGCGTGGGAGGCAGCGGGCACCAGGCAGGTGCCCTCTATACTCGCCGCATGGTCAAGCCGGCACCCTCAAAAGCATCTCCTCAAGCTGTGGCCAAGCGCGCTGTGGCCAAGGGAAAAACGCCCGGGAAAACACCAGCTTCAGGGCGTACCAATGACCCGGCGCGCACCATGGCCGGCATTCTGGAAGTAGCGACCACGGAATTTGCCAACAAGGGCCTGAGCGGCGCGCGCATCGATGCGATTGCCGAGGCCACGCGCACCAGCAAGCGCATGATTTACTACTACTTTGGCAACAAGGAAGGCTTGTACCTGGCAGTGCTGGAGGCGTCGTACAGCGCCATGCGCCAGATCGAATCCGAGTTGCATTTGCAGGATCTGGAGCCCGAGCAGGCGCTGCGCGCGCTGGTGGAATTCACCTTTGACCACCACAGCGGCAACGAAGACTACATCCGTCTGGTGATGAACGAGAACATGGAGCGCGGCACCTACCTGGCGCAGAGCAAGACCATTCGCGAGCTCAATGTGCCGGCCATCCACGCCATCTACAAGCTGTACGAGCGCGGGGTGAACCAGGGCGTGTTCCGCGCCGGCCTGGACCCGGTGGACATCCACGCCTCGATTTCGGCGCTGTCCTTTTTTAACGTCTCCAACCAGTACACCTTTGGCCTGATTTTCAAGGGCCGGGGCAATCGCGCCGACGCCATCGCGCTGCGCCGCGCCAGCATCACCGACATGGTGGTGCGCTTCGTCAAGAAGTAGGGCGGCGTGGCCGCCAGAGGCCATGTAGACCAATTCGGCATAACAGCTAGTGCTGCCTCGGGGATGG
>JAYVNF010000290.1:0-4456 GCA_043758575.1 Rhodoferax sp. | reverse complement strand
GTGGTGCACTTCGTTCACAGGTATTCCCGCGCTGGCAACCGTCCTGCAATCTGTAACAGATTCATTGCATCAAACCGGGCGAAAAGTGACCTTGATGGAACCTTGTTTTGCAGGCTCATTCAGTCGTATGGCCAGGCGGGTGAAAGAGAGCCCTTCGTCGTCCACTTTTTCATTCTCAACCGTGTAAGCGGAAGTCGAGGAGATGCTGGCCAGAAGGTGCTCCGCGTTTTGCCACAGTTCGATCTGACCATCGTCCCGGATTTTCCAGTTGCCTGGGGCAATGAGCGCGACCTCAAACGTCTGTGGACTGGAAAACTCAAATCGATCTTCCACTGACACGGAGCCACTCTCGCTGCGCTCGTGCCGCAGACTGCGGGTCAATAGCTTGAGCTGCGGCACCGCGTAGGCAGTCGCCAGGTCCATCGTGATGTCGTCAGAAAACTCAGTGAAATGCGTGGTCAGTACCCGGGGCTGAACCTGGGTGGCGTTGCGTTGCAATTGGCCGGCGACCCGCGGAACCGGGTGCCCATAGGAATTGATTCCCTTGATAGAGAACCGCTCTTTGCTGAAGGTCTTGGCAGAGTAGACGGTCGCGCCTGGATCACCAGTGGGCTGCTCAGTCCCCATGGCAATGGTGTAGGAGCCGATGTCATTGTGGCTATGGTTGCCATTGCCTCCCGCCTTGATGGACGCCGCCAGCCTTTGACCTGCCGCTGGTCGCGATACCAGCACACCGACTTTGTCAAAATACGTCTGTGGCTGAGCGTGCGTGTCCGGCGCTACCGGGTGCATGGCCAATGGCCTGATGAACAGTTGCATGGCAGTTTCTGCCAGCGGTGCTGCATTGCCGCTTTGGCGCGCGTTGATGGCCAGGTCTGCCAGCTGTTGTGACGCGCCAAGCCCAAACACCGCATTCGCATAGGCCAGGGTGGCTTCATCGATTTTGGCGTTGCGTGGGGCATCGCCAAAGGCGGCAATATTGCCTGGCAGCATCTCGATATGAAATCCGTAAGAGGCAATGGAGCGAACTTTGGGAGACGCAAAGAGATCGATGGAGCCGGCACTGGCCTGTAGCAGCAACTCGCGCAACTGCGTGAAGTGAGAGAAGCCGTAATTCCAGTACCCGGGCCCCTCCAGCGCGTAACCGTCGTCCGGAAATCCGTCTACGTACTTTTGGATGTAATGCACGCCGGCAGCAGCAAACACGGCCCGTTCATGCCGGGACGGGGTCACAGCCAGTGCTGCGCCTACAACACCTTTCAAGCAAACGGCGTTCCAGTTGTGGTCTGCTTGCAGCCACCAGTTGTCCTTGCCACCGCGCACAAAGGAATTGCGCATGGGGGCAAAGATGCGGGCCTCCAGACTGGCCATGGTTTGGCGCCGCACACGCTCGCTCAAGGCGTCGCCCAACATGTAAAGGCTTTGGGCCACGTCGTGCGCCGTGTCTGCGGCCAGCAAGTCCACCTCGTAGTCGTGCTGACGGAAATTACGCAAGCCCTTGGCGTGCGCCGGCCAGGTCCAACTGGGCTGGGTGTTGAGTTCCGTGAGCGTGCGCTCTATGGCCGGCAAGTAACGACCCTGCCACTGTGCGCATTCAGCCATCACCAGCGGATACAGCCAGGCTTTGCGCGCATTCATCATGCGCTCGCCACCGGGCCGCGTTCCCTGGTGCGAGTATTCCAGGTAGGCATCGTCGCTCCAAGGCGGGAACGGCGACGACAGCAGTTTGTCGGCGGCTGCAATCAGCGGACGGGTTCTTTCGGTAATTTGTGGATGGGTCCAAAGGCTGCGGTCAGAGCAGGCTGGACCGAGTCCAGCAGGTGTGGCGCTTATCACCCCTTCGAATTGCTGCACGAGCGCTGCATCCAGTTCCGCAAAACGCTCGGCCTGCGCGGTTCCCATGGCAAGTACCAGCAACGGACCCAACACAAGATGCCAGGCCCTCATTCCGGACGCCAGTAGCCTTCGTGCAGTCGCCACTGCCCGCGTTCGTCCTGGTCCCAGCGGTGGCCTACCCAATGTGCGTGTTCGCGATGGCGCTCCCAATGGCCATCCTCCCAACGGTGCTCATTGCCGACCCAGGCCCAGTGCCCATAAATCCAGAAGTAGTCATGGCCAGGGGGCGCGGTTACGACTTCCACACGGGGTGGTGGCGGGCGCACCGGCGCCATGATGACCACCGACGGTGGTGTAAAACTCAGCCGCGGCGGCGTGACGGTACAGGCAGCCAGACCCATGCCGATGGCCAGCACCGTCGTTGCAGAGAGGAGTTGCCTGCGTAGGCCGGAAGACTGGGTGTTCATAGCCCCGCCTCTGCGTCATGAATGGCCTTGGCCGTTGCGTGCAGTGCTTGATCCACATGGTGCACCGCGCGGTCACGCAGGCCCTTGGTCAGGGGATCGTCCTCTTCGCGTGCAACGTCTGCATGAACTTTTTTCAGCAGTTCCTCGGCGCGGTGCAAACGCCCTCGTTTGTCCAGCTTGGCATCCACCGGCGGATGGTCTTTGAGGTCCTTGCCATCATCGATGGCGGCCTTCTTGATGTCCTGGATCGCCTCGTCAATGCGGGTGATGGCCACGTCCTCGTCACCGCTGACGGCCGCGTCACCCGGCCGGTGTTCAATCAGCCAGCGTGCCGATCGCAGATCGGTCAAGGCATGCAGGTAGAACGGATGCTGGCCCGGCAAATCGGCCATGGCAGCCAAAGGGACGATGGCGGCCAGCAATACGGGAATGATTCGAATGCGCAGTTGCATGGGATATGTATCTCAGGTGAAGGGAGTATTGGCCGGTATCAGTTCTTGCTGGTCGCAGCGTCGCTGACCTGCTGTTCTCTGCAGGCCTTGATGGCTTTCATGTCTGGGGCAGTCTGTATGCACTCCTCCAACTCTTCTAACTTGCCAATGCGGACATCGATGCCGTCAGTGAGTTTCTTCTTGAATGCGGCGAACTTGGCCGTATCCGCCGGCCCTGCAGCGAAGGCCGTGGCCGCTTCCCTCGGGCTTTGCTGGGCGTGCGCCGCGCAGGCAGCCACTGCCAAAAGGACCAGAATGGCAGGAGTTTTCATTCGGCGTACTGCTCTTACTTTTTGGTATGGGTGTTGTGCTTCTTGTCGAAGATTTCTTCGCTCTGCTTGTTCTCGGCGCTCTGGATGCCGGCCTGCTCTTTCTTGCCGACATGACCGTCCTTGGCTGCCCTGGCTTCTTTGCGGTCCAACCGCGCCTGCGCCCGTTCCAGCTTGCTGGTTTCACGATTGGTGAGCGCACCGGATTTCACGCCCTGCTCAATCCGCGCTTCCTGGTTCACGTCGCGCTGTACGTCTGCTTGCATGCGTTCGGACGACTTGGATTCTGGATTGCCCTTGACGTCGTTGCTCTTGGCCGCCTGAATGTCGCGACTGGCCTTGTCCTGGGCCTTGCGCAGTTGGGCGCGTTCCATCGGGCTGAGCTTGCCGTTCTTCAGGTCCTTGGCTTGCAAGCGGTCAATCCGGCTCTGCTCCTTCTCCAGACTACCGGCCTCTTTGGTACTGAGACTGCCGTCTTTCAATCCATTTTCGATCCGAGTCTGCTGGTTCACATCTCGCTGAACCGTGTCAGCCGTTGTCTGTGCAAAGGCGGAAATGGCACCCAGGCCAATGAGAATGGAAGCGGTAAGCGAGTGGAGTTTCATATGTCACCTGAATGGATAGAGTTGAAAGCCAAAGCGGCTGTGTCTACAACGACACGTAGGGGTTAGCGGCCTACCCATAAGTACGTGTCAATTGTTACGCTTGGTAAAGTAAACCTAAAAGTCCACCGCAATTGCGTGGCTTTTTATTTGGCCGTCAGCCGGACGGGATCGAGAATTTGACCTGGCATTCTTAGCCGCTATCACCCATCAAATATTTGTAACTGCATCGTGCAGTATTCACCAATATGGGCGCATGTACCATCTGAAAAAATTCATGCAAGGAATCATCCGCATTACCGGGGTGGCTCAAAGGCCTGGCTCCATGAGCGGCGTATGCTGTTAGCATTTGTTCTCATTCAACTTTGAACAGGAGTTTTCCATGGGTCTTTTAAACGAAATCATTGGTGCTGTCGTCGCGGTGGAAGCTGTCGAGAAGCTGGACTCTGGTGCGGGCGTCCTCAAAGAAGGAATGGCCGCTATCGCAGGCTTTGAAGGCGAAAAACTGATAGAAGAAAAAATTGGCGAGCATGCCGCTGCTTCAGACGGCTCCAACCCCACGACCTAGTCTCCGCAGCTCCCATCCGGAGCAAGTGCCAGTAGCCCAGCCCTCGCGCTGGGTTTCTCATTTGGGCGCTTGATCACTGCGCGCCCTTGGTGCGATGGCCTCGGCCCATGAGTGCCTTATGCGGTGCAGCGGCATTTGCCCCAGCATCCCTTACATCGTAACCGTCCAACTTCTGGGGGTCAGTTCAAACCCGGGGCGATTCAATCGCCATGGCACTGGCAAT
>JAYVNF010000289.1:0-4463 GCA_043758575.1 Rhodoferax sp. | reverse complement strand
TGGCGGTCAAGGCGATCACTGGCGTGGCACGCAGGCTGCGCTCTTGCTCAATGCCGCGCATGCAGCGGGTCGCCTCCAGCCCGTCCATGCCAGGCATTTGCACATCCATCAGCACCACATCAAAGTGGCCTGCCTGCCAGGCCGCCAGCGCCTGTGCGCCGTCGGCGGCCGTCACCACCTGGTGCCCGGCCTTGCCCAACACCAGCTCCAGCAACTCCAGGTTTTGCACCACATCGTCCACCACCAGAATGCACAGGGGCGGCAGCTGGTAGAGCAGCACCTCGGGCGGCGTATGGACCTCGGCACCGGGGCACAAGGGCAGGCGCACATGGAAGTCGCTGCCCTCGCCCAGCGTGCTGGTGACCCACAGAGTGCCCTGCATCAGCTGCACCAGCTGGCGGGCAATGGTGGTGCCCAGGCCGGTGCCACCAAAGCGCCGGCTCATGGAGGCATCGGCCTGCGAGAAGGAGTCAAAAATTTTCTCAATACCGTCCGCGGCAATGCCGATGCCGCTGTCGCGCACGGCCAGGTGGACCTGGCCGGCATCGTCAAAAATATCCAGCCTGACATGGCCCTGGGCGGTGAACATGACGGCATTGCCCACCAGGTTGCTCAGCACCTGCTGCACGCGCAGGGCATCCCCCTTGAAGTACTTGCCCAGGCCGGCCTGGTAGTGCAACTCCAGGGCCAGGCCCTTGGCCTCGGCGCCCAGGCGCAAGGTGTCCAGCACCTGGCTGGCCAGGTCCTCAAGACAGAAATCGGCATGCTCCAGCTCCAGTGCGCCTTTCTCCAGTTTGGCGGTGTCCAGAATATCGTTCAACAGCTCCAGCAGCGAGCGCGCCGACTGGCGCACCGTGCCCATGTGGCGGCGCTGCAGCAGGCTGAGCTCCGAGCCCAGCAGCACCTCGGTAAAGCCGATGATGGCGTTCATGGGGGTGCGGATTTCATGGCTCATATTGGCCAGAAAGGCGGACTTGGAGGTTGCCGCCAGCTCGGCCCGGTCCATGGCGGCGACCAGTGCGTCCTGCATTTCACGGCGTTCATGGATATCCAGCACGATGCCATCAATCCAAAGGGGGTTGCCCTGTGTGTCATAGGTGGCGGCACCCCGGCCCCAGGCCCAGAACATATGTCCATCGCGGTGGCAGATGCGGTATTCGATGGAGTAGCTGCGATGCTCCCGGATGGACGCGTGAACCTCGACCAGGATGGCTGCCAGGTCGGGTGGGTAAATCAGCTCTTCAAAGCCTTTGCCCTGCCGTAAAAATGCGTCCGCAGGCCAACCGGTCATGGCCTCTACCGCCTCACTGATAAAGCGCAAGGGCATCCTGCCTTCGGTCATGAAACGCACGGCAATGCCGGGGATGTTGCGAATCAACGAGCTGAATTGCTGCTCCTGGTGCTGCCGGGCCTGCTCGGCGAGCTTGCGGTCGGTGATGTCCATGATCAGGCCGTCAAAAAACAGCGGCGCACCCTGGTCTACCGGCACCACGCTGCCACGCGACATGACCCAGCGCAGCTGGCCGCTGCGGTGGCGGATGCGGAACTCGGACTCGTACGGGGTGTGCTCGTCCATGGCGCGCTGCATCTGGGGCCCCACCCGTTGCGCGTCTTCAGGAAAAATCAGCTCCCTGAACACCACCGTGTCAGCCATGAAGTCCTGCGCCCTCCAGCCGGTCACGGCCAATGCACCTTCGCTGATGAACACCAGGGGCCATGTCGGCAACAGGCGCCGTCTGAAGGTCATGCCCGGTGTATGACGCAGCAAGGAGCGGTACTGCTGCTCGCTGGCCTGCAGACGCGACTCACTGGCGCGCACTTGCCCCATGACCTGGCGGTAGCGCAGCACGGCGGTGACGCCCAGCGCAATCAACATGGTCAGCATCACCGCGATGAGCGCGATTGCCAGGGCCAGCCCGTGGGCGCGCGAGCTCTGGCCATTGGCAATGAAACCGGGTGGGGCGACAAAGCGCGCGGCCAGCATGCCCATGTAATGCATGCAGGCAATGGCCTGCCCCATGACGCAGCCGCTGGCCAGCAGAATCTGCCAGGCACGCACCCGGCCCAGGCCCAGCCAGCGCGCGCCCAAGAGACCACGCAGGCCAAAGCGGATCCAAAGTGCCAGCATGGCCAGCCCTACGGCCACCAGGATGGACAGCACGAACCAGGCTGGGTCATAGCGCAACGCTAGCGCCATCTGCATGGCCGCCATGCCGCTGTAGTGCATGGCGCCTATGCCGGCACCTAGCAGCACACCACCCATGACCAGCTGCGCTGGGCTGATGTGGCTGCGCGCCAGCAAATGCAGCGCCACCCAGGAGGCTGCCAGGCTGGGCAACAGCGACACCAGGGTTTGGAGCATGTCGTAGTGAACCGGCGTGCACAGGTCAAACGCCAGCATGCCGACAAAATGCATGGACCAGGTGCCCCCCGCCCAGCGCAATAGCGCCCGAACCCACGGCCAGCTGGCGCTGCCAGGGCTGGCGTGTGCGGGCGGCTACACCGGCCACCTGCAAGGCCATGGTCGAGGTGAAGACCGCAATCGCAAACGACAAGCCCACCAGCCAGGGGCTGTAAAAGCCATTTAGCAACCAAGCAGTCTCGTTTGGTTGAATGAAAAAACTATTCAAGGCGCATGTTTTAGTGATTTATGAAAAATCACTGTAGCACCCGGCGCGCCTTTGCAGGTGCCAATATCAGCCTAGCTTCAGGCGATTCCCACCACTTTGTGCGTTTGGATACACAGCCGCCACTGTGGGTGTTCCATGCAATAGGCAATGGCTGCCTGGGTGTTCTGCTTGACCAGTATCCCGTCCATGGGTTGCAGAAAGAAATGCTGGAAATCGAGCCCCGCAAATCGCTCCGGCCGGGCCAGGGTTTGTGGAAACACCAGCTTCAATTCCGTGCCCTGGGTCAGCACCAGTTCGGCATCCGCCTTGGGGCTGACGCAAATCCAGTCCAGGCCCTCTGGCGCGGCTTGCGTGCCATTGGTTTCCACGGCGATATCAAAGCCCACGGCATGCAGGGCATCGACCAGCGCTTGGTCCAGCTGCAACAGCGGCTCACCACCGGTGCACACCACCAGCGGTTTGCCGCCTGTCACTTGCGGCCACGTCCTGAAGACAGCCTGTGCCAAGTCTTCGGCCGTCGCGAATTTGCCGCCACCGGTGCCGTCGGTGCCTATGAAGTCGGTATCGCAGAACTGGCACACCGCTTTGCTGCGGTCTTCCTCGCGCCCGCTCCACAGATTGCAGCCGGCAAAGCGGCAGAACACGGCGGCGCGCCCGGCCTGGCCACCCTCGCCTTGCAGGGTGTAAAAGATTTCCTTGACGCTATAGGCCATGGGCTACTCCTGTGCAGCAGCGTCGGCAGACGCAGCAGATGCGGCAGGGGCGATGGACACCATGGCGCCACAGCCCCGGGTTTCAAACAGGTCCACGCGGTCCAGTTGCGGGAGTTGGGCGCGTGCCTTGGCCAGAATCCAGGCGGCAATGCTGGCCGTGTCGCAGTCCACCAGGTCGGCAATCGCATACAGCGGTTGGTGGTCCAGCGCGTTGAAGATGGGCTTGAAGATTTCCTTCACATCACCAAAGTCCACGGTCCAGCCCATCACCTGGTCCAGTGGCGCTGTCAGGTGCAGGCGCAGGGTGTAGGTGTGGCCATGCAGGCGGCGCTGGGCGCTGCCATCGGGAGCTAGTCTGAGCTGCACCGCGCTGTCCAGTGTGAAGTCTTTCCAGATGCGGTAATGCGTGCCATCGAAGCTGGCACCGCAAGAGGCGGTTTCAAACACGGTTACGCGCGTGAGGGTGGGCAAGGCTGCCTGCAGGCGTTGCCACAGCCAGCTGGACATCATCTCGCTGGTGGGGTTGGCCAGACCCGCAATGTCGTTGAGGCAGGCGAAGTCCAGGGCTTGCTGCAGCGGTGCCCAAGCCGCGTCCAGGGTGTCGCCATCTACGGCGGCCACAGCGCCGTCTTGCCGCGCATGCAGAATGACCTCGAAGCCGTGGCCGTGCATGCGCCCGCATTTGTGGCCAGCCGGCACATGGGGCAGGCGGTGGGCCGACTGGAACACATAGCGACGCCAGACTTCGGTCCGGCCGGCTGCGTCCAGATCGACGCCGCTGTGCGCCGTGCCGTGCAGACCAATGTGGGTGATGCCGGGCACTGCGGGCAGCAGGCGGCCCTGCAGCCAGCGCGCCAGGTTGGCGTCAGTGGGTTGTTGCAGCTGATCGTTCAGCAATTGGTAGTCCAGTTGGCCCAGCGCCTGCTCCAGCGCGCTGCGCAGTTGCTGCACTTCAGCACCCGGGAATGTGGCCCAGCCCGCCGGGGCTGCGCAATGGACCTTGGCCCTGAAACTGTGGCCATGCAGGCGGGCGCTGCGGTGACCGGCTGAGAGGCCACTCAGTTGCCGGGCGGCTTCGAAGCCGGCGGCTGCGGCGAAAAGGGTCTTGACTTGCATTCTC
>JAYVNF010000288.1:0-4468 GCA_043758575.1 Rhodoferax sp. | reverse complement strand
GATTGCGGCTGCCAAGCAGTCCGACGCCAAGTACCGCTGAGACCCCTGACAGAAAGAATTTGAATATGAATGTCACAACCGGTCTTTTTTATATTTTCTCCACGGTGCTGCTGATCGCAGCCTTCCGTGTGATTACCGCCCGCAACCCGGTGCATGCCGTGCTGTTCCTGGTGTTGACCTTTTTCCAGGCGGCCATGATCTGGATGCTGCTCAAGGCCGAGTTCCTGGCCATTGTGCTGGTGCTGGTCTACGTGGGGGCGGTGATGGTGCTGTTCCTCTTCGTCGTCATGATGATGGACGTCAACGTCGAGAACCTGCGCCGGGGCTTTTGGCGGCACTTCCCTTTTGCTGCAGTGGTGGGCGTGGTGATTGCACTGGAAATGTCCGCTGTGCTGATGGGCGGCTTCCGGGTTGCCAGCGTTGCCGAGGTGGCCGGTGCCTCCACTGAGCCCATGGTGTCCAACACCAAGGAGCTGGGCATTGTGCTGTTCACCCAGTACGTCTATCCGCTGGAAGTGGCTGCGGCCATTCTGCTGGTGGCCATGATTGCCGCCATTGCCCTGACCCTGCGAGCCCGCAAGGACAGCAAATATGTCAGCCCCGGCGTGCAGGTGCGCGTCAAGGCGCGTGATCGTATGACGGTGGTGAAGGTGGCTTCCACCCAGAAGGCCCCCGAGCCAGTAGCAGAGGCTGCAGCTGCAGCCGCACCGGAGGTAAAGGCATGACTCTCACACTGGGCCACTTTCTGGCATTGGGCGCGATGCTGTTCGCCATGTCCGTTGTCGGCATTTTCCTGAACCGTCGCAACCTGATTGTGTTGCTGATGGCGATCGAGCTGATGCTGTTGGCGGTGAACACCAACTTCGTCGCCTTCTCCTATTACCTGCATGACATGCACGGTCAGATCTTTGTGTTCTTCATTCTGACTGTTGCCGCTGCCGAGTCGGCCATTGGCTTGGCGATTCTGGTCTTGCTGTTCCGCAACAAGTCCAGCATCAATGTGGACGAACTGAATACGCTCAAGGGTTAATAAAAATGAGTCAAACCCTTTCCGCTTCGACCCTGATCTGGGTACCCATGGCGCCGCTGGTCGGCTCCGTGCTGGCTGGTGTGCTGGGCACCAAGTTCGGTGGCAATGTCATGGGCCGCGTAGGCAGCCATTCGCTGACCATTCTGGGCGTGCTGGTGGCCTTTGTGCTGTCGGTCATGACGCTCTTGAGCGTGGTCAACGACGGCGCCCGCTTTAATGAAACCCTTTACACTTGGATGTCGGTGGGTGGCCTGAAAATGGAAATCGGCTTTCTGGTCGATGGCCTGACCGCCATGATGATGTGCGTGGTGACCTTTGTCTCGCTTATGGTTCACCTCTACACCGTGGGCTACATGGAAGAGGACGAGGGCTACAACCGCTTTTTCGCCTACATCTCGCTGTTCACCTTCTCCATGCTGATGCTGGTGATGAGCAACAACCTCTTGCAGCTGTTCTTCGGCTGGGAAGCCGTGGGCCTGGTGTCCTACCTGCTGATCGGGTTCTGGTTCAACAAGCCCACCGCGATATTTGCCAACATGAAGGCCTTTTTGGTCAACCGTGTGGGTGACTTTGGCTTCATCCTGGGCATTGGCCTGATCGTGGCCTATGCCGGCAGCCTGAACTACGCCGAAGTGTTTGCCAAATCGGAAGAGCTCTCCAAGCTGATGTTCCCCGGTACCGAGTGGATGCTCATCACCGTGGTCTGCATCTGCCTGTTCATAGGCGCCATGGGTAAGTCGGCCCAGTTCCCATTGCACGTCTGGCTGCCAGACTCCATGGAAGGCCCCACCCCTATCTCCGCCCTGATCCACGCCGCCACCATGGTGACGGCGGGCATCTTCATGGTGGCGCGCATGTCGCCGCTGTTTGAACTCAGCGACACGGCTCTGAACTTCATCCTGGTGATTGGTTCCATCACCGCGCTGTTCATGGGCTTTCTGGGCATCATCCAGAACGACATCAAGCGCGTGGTGGCCTATTCCACCCTGTCGCAGCTCGGTTATATGACTGTGGCCCTGGGCGCTTCGGCCTACTCGGTGGCCGTGTTCCACCTGATGACGCACGCCTTCTTCAAGGCCTTGCTGTTCCTCGGGGCCGGCTCCGTCATCATGGGCTGCCACCACAACCAGGACATCCGCTGGATGGGCGGCCTGCGCAAGTACATGCCCATCACCTGGATCACCTCGCTCCTGGGTTCGCTGGCCCTGATCGGTACGCCGTTCTTCGCCGGTTTCTATTCCAAGGACAGCATCATCGAAGTCGTGGCCGAAAGCCACCTGCCCGGTGCCGGATTTGCCCACTTCGCCGTGCTCGCCGGTGTGTTTGTCACCGCGTTTTATTCGTTCCGCATGTACTTCCTGGTTTTCCACGGCAAGGAGCGCTTTGACCAGAACCCGGACGCACACCATGGCGCCCATGATGATGCGCACGACGCGCACGGTCACGATGCCCATGGCCACGATGCGCATGGCGCGCACGCCGCCCCGGCGGCCCACGCCAGCCACGGCCATGACGCCCACGGTGACAAACCGCATGAATCCCCCTGGGTGGTATGGGTGCCGCTGGTGCTCCTGGCCATCCCCTCGGTCATCATTGGCTTCCTGACGATAGAGCCCATGCTGTTTGGCGACTTCTTCAAGGGCGCGATTTTTGTCGACCTGGAAAAGCACCCCGGCATGGAGGAGCTGGCCCACGCCTTCCACGGCCCGGTACAGATGGCGATGCATTCGCTCACCAGCACGCCCCTGTGGCTGGCGATCTCCGGCGTGGCCCTGTCCTACTACATGTACATGGTCAACCCGGCGCTGCCCACGGCCATCAAGAAGGCTGTGTCGCCGATCTACACCCTGCTGGAAAACAAGTACTACCTGGACTGGTTCAACGAAAACATCCTGGCCCGTGGCGCCCGCGCCCTGGGTACCGCCCTGTGGAAGGGCGGCGACCAGGCGCTGATCGACGGTGCCGTGGTCAATGGTTCCTGGAAGCTGGTGGGCTGGGTCTCGGGCGGGGTGCGTACGCTGCAAACCGGCTATCTGTACCACTATGCCTTGGTCATGATTCTGGGCATCTTTGTCCTGATGACGTACTTCGTTTGGCTCAAGTAGGAGAAAGAAAAAATGGGATTGTTGAGCCTTGCGATCTGGACGCCTATTGCGTTCGGACTAGTTCTTCTGGCCCTGGGTCGCGACGACCAGGCTAAAACCGTACGCTGGGTAGCGCTGATTGGCGCGCTGGTCAGCCTGCTGGTGACGCTGCCGCTGTACGGCCAATTTGACAACCACACGGCTGCCATGCAGTTTGTGGAAAACGCGCCCTGGATTGAACGCTTCAACGTCAACTACCACCTGGGCCTCGACGGTATCTCCTTCTGGTTTGTGCTGCTGACCGCCTTCATCAATGTGGTCGTGGTGATTGCCGGCTGGGAAGTGATTACCTCGCGCGTCAACCAGTACATGGGCGCCTTCCTGATTTTGAGCGGCCTGATGATTGGGGTGTTCTGCGCGCTGGACGGCATGCTGTTCTACGTGTTCTTTGAGGCCACGCTGATCCCCATGTACCTGATCATCGGCATCTGGGGTGGACCGAACAAGATCTATGCGGCCTTCAAGTTCTTCCTCTACACGCTGATGGGGTCGCTGTTGCTGCTGATTGCCCTGATTTACTTGTACACCCAGTCCGGTGGCAGTTTTGATCTGGCGGTGTGGTACGCGCTGCCCCTGAGTGGCAAGGCGCAAACCTATATCTTCTTTGCCTTCCTGGCAGCCTTTGCGGTTAAGGTGCCGATGTGGCCGGTGCACACCTGGCTGCCCGATGTGCACGTGGAAGCGCCCACCGGTGGCTCTGCCGTGCTGGCGGCCATCATGCTGAAGCTGGGTGCCTACGGTTTCCTGCGCTTTTCGCTGCCGATCGCACCCGATGCGGCGCATGAGTGGGCCGGCTTCATGATTGCCCTGTCCCTGATCGCCGTGGTCTACGTCGGTCTGGTGGCCATGGTGCAGCAAGACATGAAAAAACTGGTGGCCTACTCTTCGGTGGCGCACATGGGCTTTGTCACCCTGGGCTTCTTCATCTTCAGCGACCTGGGCGTCTCCGGCGGCATTGTGCAAATGATTGCCCACGGTTTTGTCTCGGCGGCCATGTTCCTGTCCATTGGCGTGCTGTACGACCGGGTGCACTCACGTGACATCGCCGCCTACGGTGGTGTGGTCAACACCATGCCCAAATTTGCCGCCTTCGCCCTGCTGTTCTCCATGGCCAACTGCGGCCTGCCGGGCACGGCTGGTTTTGTCGGCGAGTGGATGGTGATTCTGGGTGCCGTCAAGTTCAATTTCTGGATCGGCTTTGCCGCCGCCAGCGCCCTGATCTTTGGCGCTGCCTACACCCTGTGGATGTTCAAGCGCGTCTACTTAGGGCCGGTGGGCAACCACCACGTGCAGG